>DBGGTD010000361.1:0-2329 GCA_051162585.1 Elainellaceae cyanobacterium | reverse complement strand
CCGTAGATTGGACAGGTGCGTCTTTTAGTTCGTTAACTGTGCTGCCCACAAACCATCAGCCTGACCATCAGCCTGTCACCATCTGGGATCCTCAAGATGAGGCATTTCGCCAAATTGCTGAGGGCATTCGAACTGTCGCAATGGAGTTGAGGAGGGAAAAGACAGGAGAGGAGGAGGACTAGGGTAGTAGTACAGCATGAATTTCAGATTGTCTTGAGACTGGGAAAAAAATAATTTTGGAGTCCAAGATATGCAAATCGTGATTGACTTGCCAAACGAAATTCAAGTCTCTGAAAGCGACTTACACACAGAAGTAGCGATCGCCCTTTTTCAGCAACAACGCATTACTCTAGGCACAGCCAGTCAGATCGCTGGTCTCCACCAGATCGAATTTCAACGTCTGGCGGACGGGACAGAGTCTATCGCTGGACATTCAAGGTTGCCGCAACTTAAACGTTAGCTGGCTCAAAGTTGCCCATATCAGATGTGTTGGTGGTGGCCATGCACACCGCGGGGATTGGTCTATTCATCAATCGCTTTGAAGTTGGCAAGGCAGTCTGACCAACCAATCCACATGTCTAGAACATGACCCAAAGAGGCTCCTCTTAACGCGTCCAGTCTCGTCCAAGCTGAATCGTCACATCCGACTGTAACACGCCAGTACTTTCCACCCGCACTTCTCCAATTCCCAACGCTGACCGGATCGCTTCGGCACTGGTGCTGTCACCTTGCTGAGCGATGATGCGCGTCTGCGAAAGGGGCTCCTCCCAGTCACTCTCGACAGAAACATTCCAGTATCCGGCATCGTTGAGCTGGTCGATTAATGTATCAACGGCTTCAGGCTGCCCAGTGCTGTCTTGAATAGCGACCCTCAAATATTCAGGATCAACCTGCTCGGCATAGCCCGAACCTGTCAGGAAATGCTGCCTAACTATCTCATCAATACGCTCTTGGTCCGGAATCCAATAGCTCAAATCGTAGTCGCCTGGTGAACTAAAATCTCCAGGAAGCATCAGCATATTGGTGTCAGAACGATCGGTTTGAGAGGCAAATCCGACTAGCGCAATCAGTTCCTCGACGCTGAGATTAGTATCGACATGTGACTGAATCACCGACAAAATTTTAGGAAGTCGGGCAACTGTTCTAGGGCTAAGGGTTTGTTCAACGAGTGCCCGCATAAACATTTGCTGACGCTGCACCCGCCCAATATCTCCATAGGCATCATACCGAAACCGAAGAAACTGGATGGCTTGCTCTCCGTCGAGGTGCTGTTCGCCTTGCTCTAAGTCGATGTAAAGATGCTGGCTTTCGTCGGTATATTGCATATCATCAGTGATATAAACTGTAACCCCACCGAGCGCATCAATCAGCTTTTCAACCCCCTGGACATTGATGCGGACGTAGCGGTCAATGCCAACTCCCCCGAGTAATTCACTCACCGCTTGGGCCGTGAGAGCAGGGCCTCCGTAGATATTGGCTTCATTTAGCTTGGTGGTTCCGATGCCATCGACCCACGTACGAGTATCTCTGGGCAGCGACAGAACATTAAGCTCTTGCGTATCTGGAGTAAAGCGGATGAGCATCATCGTGTCTGACAACCCCTCGAAGGAGTTGACCAACGAGTGATACCCCAAATCTCGAACCTCTGGAGGCGGGTTTTGCAGGTCGGAGCTAATGACTTTGATTCCCAACACCAAGATATTGACAGGGCGAGTTAACCGAGGCAACCGAAAATCGGCGGAGGAAATGTCATCTTGTTCAAAAACGTCTGCTTCTTCAGGGCTCAGATTGCTCTGTAAAAGGGGTGTACTGGCCAATGCAACCGCCAGGAGTGCCCCGGCTGCAGCAGAAACGATTGCAACCCCTGTTAGACCAAATGTCAACCAAACCCAACGAAAGCGATCGGATTTGGGGGCCTGACTCGTTGGGTCAGACGATTGATTGGAGTTGGAATTAGAAACGTTTGGGGATGACACAAACTTCCTCAATACAGGTTATGCTACATCGTTCTACAGGTCATGGGCGATTTGGTGATTAGTCTGATATCAGCTCAAGCAAATTTGATAGCGCGTCTGCGCCTAAGCTGCTTTGAATCTAACCATTAATAGCACGCAAATTGCCCAATATTGCGAGAAATTCAATAAATTCTTGGATTTATGGTGAGCGATCGCCCAGACGGCTAATTCCGGGTAACTCTATTGATTTACGTCGCCAGAGCCGCACCATCAGCCAAATATTGGTTAAAAAATAACCCGATGTTAACAAACTACTCATAATCAACAAAGGTAACGACAAATTGTCAGCCGCTTGGACTCCAGTATTGAGCAAA
>DBGGTD010000360.1:0-5289 GCA_051162585.1 Elainellaceae cyanobacterium | reverse complement strand
ACCTTCACCCGTTTGTTGAATACCATTCAGGTTTGGGCGCAAGCCAATATTCATGACTCCCGAATGCAGATACTTGGTATTTCTTTGGGGCGAGATAGCAACTCGGACATAATAAACCCCATGTCTAGGTAAAAGCTTATCAGACGGTAATTCTAGATTTGCGGTTGGAAAACCCAATGTTCTGCCAAGGTGTTGGCCGTGAATAACTTGCCCAATCAATCGATACGGTCTGCCCAAGAGCTGATTGGCTTGAGTTATATTTCCGTCTGCTAGAGCTTGACGAATCGCAGAGCTGCTGACTCTGGCACCGTGACACATTCGTAGGGGGGCGGTGTAGACATGAATTCCAAAGGGGCTAGCGATCGCCCTCAAATCATCTGTCGTACCAGAACGATGGCGTCCAAATCGAAAATTTTGACCTACGCTCACATACCCTGCTTGAAGATGTCGCACGAGGATTGATTCAACAAACTCCTCAGGCGTTAAACTCGCGAGTTCTGAGGTGAAGGGGAGAAGGACAAGCTGTTGGACTCCAATCGATCCGAGATACTCAATTTTCTCGCTAAGAGGAGTCAGCAACGCCCGCTTTTGGCCAGTAAAAAACTCCTGCGGATGAGGATCAAAGGTAACAACAGTAGCACATTGATCGCCAACTCCACGTAAGCCACACTCGCTCTTGCTGATAGGCAAAATCGGCTCGATGACATGTCGGTGCCCTTTGTGAACACCATCAAAATTGCCAAGTGCGATCGCCGTCGGCCTTCGAACTGATGTTAGCGAAGAAGTAATCCACACACTTTACATTTTTACACACTTTACGAATTGAGCCTAGCTATGCGGGAAGTTGAGCCCTGGGCATTTCTTTAGGACTAGCAGGTGAAGCCGCTTTTAGGTCGATCTCTAGACCTTCCCACGCTACTACACTGTTTGGGAATTGCTTAGCAGTATCATCTTTGATTTGATCCATAAAATCATCGCTATGAAGCGGATCATGATGGAAAATGACTAGCTTTTTGGCATTAGCAGCCCTTGCAACTTTGACAGCTTCTTGCCAGGTGGAATGCCCCCAACCTACTTTACTCGCTCTCTCCGAGTTATATTCTTGATCGGTATAGGTAGCATCATAAATGAACAAATCGGCGTCACGCGCCAGCCAAATTACATTCTCATCTAAGCGATCGGGGAAATGCTCGGTATCGGTGACATAGGCTGCTGTCAGCCCGTTCCAACTGACACGATAGCCTACCGCCTCGCCAGGATGGTTGAGCAGAGCATTTTCGACATGGATATCGTCAATATCGACTGATTCACCAACTTCCAAATCATAGAAGGATAAATCTGCACCCATTATTTGCAGCGGGACAGGAAAATTGGGATGCAGCATTTGATCGTTGAGGCGTTGCTCAATCGTCGAACCATTTGGAGCGATCGCCCCATAAATATTAAACCGATTTCCCGGAACAAAGGCGGGCACGAAAAATGGAAATCCTTGGATATGATCCCAATGAGAATGAGTGAAAAACATGTGGGCTTGCAGTGGCATCTCAGGTAACAGGGCTTGACCTAAAACTCGCAACCCAGTGCCGCCATCGAAAATTAGCCGATGCCCTCCAATCTGCATTTCCACACACGATGTATTGCCACCGTAGCGAACCGTTTCGCCTCCAGGGCATGCAATACTTCCACGAACACCCCAAAACCGAATCTTAAACTGGTTGGTCGTATCAGCCATTAGCATTGTGCCAAATCCACCGACATCTCAATAAAAAATCTCAACGTCGAGATCCCTATATTTACAAGTTCAAACTAGCGTCAATCTGGTAAACCCTGCTGTAAACGGAAAGCAATTTGCTAACAGTCTACTAGATTCTCTATATGCACCCAATTTAAAAATGAGTGGCATCAATGACAATTTTCAGAAACCACTATCCTCTACTCAAATTTAGACAATTTTGAATAGTTTTGAACAAACATCATCAAAAGCTAACCCAGAATACCCATCTAGAGCGACTCAGCACCATTTTGAAGACAAAATACAGAATTGTTGGATGAACTAGATGGAATTTCATAAAATCTAAAGCTCGTTAAAGAATTCTAGCTTCCAATCCCGTAAACTTGCCAACCCTGATCCGAAGGTTAAGTCGTACTGAAGAGGCGTGATCGTGATGTAGTTGTGCCGAATCGCTTGCACATCAGTTTTCATATCTCGAAACCATCGAGCATCAGCCCCAATGGCCTGGAATCCTGGAATATCGGTGAGCTCTGGCTCGTCAATTTCTTCTAAAACCTCTCCGGCTAACCAATAATACGTTTTCCCCCGAGGGTCAGTCCGAGTTTCAAACCAATCATAATAGCGTCGAACACCTTGCCGCGTCAGGGCAGTCCCTGCAATTTCATCTTGCTTAGCAGCTGGGACATTGACATTTAGAAGCATAACCTTGGGGAGTGGACACTGGGAAATATGATTAATCAAGACTTGAGCAAAGTTGGCAGCCGGTTGAAAATCTTGAGGAGTAAAACTGGCCAAGCTAAACGCAATTCCGGGAATGCCTTCCAGTACGCCTTCCATTGCGGCAGATACCGTCCCCGAATAGAGAACATCAGTCCCTAGATTCGATCCATGATTGATGCCTGAAAGAACGATATCAGGAGGACTGCTTAACAATGCTCCTAATGCAAGCTTGACACAATCGGACGGAGTGCCCGAGCACGACCAAGCCTGAATGGACGAGTGAAACCCTGAGCTGACGTGGTCTGCACGAATTGGCTTATGCAATGTTAAGCCATGGCCGGTTGCCGACCGTTCCCGGTCAGGGCACACAACTGTGATGTCGTGCCCTGATTGAGCTAGCGTGTTTGCTAATGTGCGAACCCCTAAAGCAGAGATTCCATCATCGTTACTGATCAAAAGCTTCATGGCTCTCAGACGTAGACCGTTTGATTAATGAGTCAGGCATTACAAGTGCCATCATCACATGGTTGAAACCCGACAAAATATTTGATTGTAGATTGCAGTAGATTGCAAAGGCTGTCTCTCTATTTTGACTGTGATCAAGTTGTCTGACAGAGCTTTCCAGAAAGCCATTGATTTAGCTGAAGCAAGAAAATTCCAGCTAATATAGCAATCCCAGATGGGTTGTGAGCGGCGAGATGGGCTACGCCTACCCGCCTGCTCATACACAATTCACAAGCGATTTAGGATCACTATAGAAGGTCTAAACATTGTGTTTAAAGGGGGATACAGGATTATCGATTTGCCTTTAAAGCAATGTGCTTAAGATTTAGACTGTTAACGATAAACTGATAAAGAAGAAGAGCAGAGAAACCGCTTTTCTGGCCCACGTGATATTCCCTATTTTGACTACGATTGCATGGCACCTACAAGCATGACCAACTCGCCAAACGACTTGGAGGCTCGGCTGGACGCCTTACAGCGTGACGCACATGAGGCGATCGCTTCTGCAACCTCTCTAAGCGACCTCGAATCCCTAAGAATTCAATATTTGGGAAAGAAGGGTCAATTATCCCGAATTTTAGGTGGCATGGGTAAGTTATCACCTGAGGAACGTCCCAAAATTGGTGCGTTAGCGAACCAGGTGAAAGAAGCTCTACAGAGCGATTTAGAACAAAAGCTTGATGCCTTAAAATCTGCACAGATTCAGGCGCAACTGGCATCTGAGACATTGGATGTCACCATGCCAGGCGTTTATCGTCCTCAAGGTCGGCTGCATCCGTTAACCAGCACCACCGATCGAGTTCTCGATATTTTTGTAGGACTTGGCTATACCGTTTCTCAGGGGCCTGAAATGGAAACGGATTATTACAACTTTGAGGCTCTAAACACGCCAGAAGACCATCCTGCTCGCGATATGGCAGACACATTTTATCTGCCGGATGGAAATTTGCTGCGCACCCACACCTCGTCGGTACAAATTCGATACATGGAAGAGAATGATCCACCGATTCGGATTGTGGCTCCGGGGCGCGTATATCGTCGAGACACCGCAGATGCGACTCACTCTGTTGTCTTCAATCAAGTCGAAATTTTAGCGGTGGATGAAGGTCTTACATTTACTGACTTGAAAGGGACCATCAAGATTTTCCTGCAGACCTTTTTTGGAGAGGAATTACCCATTCGTTTCCGACCGAGTTTCTTTCCGTTCACTGAGCCTTCCGCAGAAGTGGATATTCAATGGCGAGGGCGTTGGTTGGAGGTTATGGGCTGCGGCATGGTCGATCCCAATGTTTTAAAAGCAGTGGGATATGATCCTGAAGTTTATACGGGGTTTGCAGCAGGCTTTGGCGTTGAGCGATTTGCGCTTAGACTTTATCAGATTGACGATATTCGCCGCCTTTACACCAGCGATATTCGGTTCTTAAGTCAGTTTTAGGTTTGTGTGAGCGGTGGGGCGGGCGACATCCGCCCCACCGCTCACAACCCATCTGGGATTGCTACATGTCTTTCCGAGTTGAACCTAAATATCTTTCTAGGTAGGGCGAAAACACCTCATAAATCAAGGTTAAGGGTTGCCCATGATGCCAAAACAAATAGTGTCGCCCCCAAAAGGGACCTACTTCGCCAAACGCATCTTCTAATATATCCGAATGACCGTACCACAGCCCTTGGACATCCCGATATAGCTCTGTGCGAAGGCGAGCTAGACTTGCCCAAATAGGGAGGGAACGATTTTGCAAATACTCATCGACATGATTCGCTTCCCACCAGGATGTTGCATAGGCAAGTCGCTGACCTGAGGCAGTACGGAGCCAGACTTGCCGTCTCAAGCGAGGGCCTGGCACTCTCTCGATCAGATTGGGCGCGCCATCAAGACTGTCGCCAACCAATGACATATCGATCACGTCTACTTCGGTGGGTTCTCGGGTTAACAGCTGAAGATGTCGAGTTGGAGAGCCATCTCCCAGCAATAGAATCTGCCAACTCGGAGCAAGCTGTTCGTGAGGTAATCCTTGTTGGACAACTAGTGAGTCGCCATACCAAATCGGATGGAGAGCATGCCATGCTTTAGGTAAAGCTGCTAGGTCCGTGTTTCTAAACGCTGGAGTCAAGGGTATTTACAAAACTTTATTTTTGTATTTGCATCATAATACTGATTGCTAACTTAAGGGTACTTTTCCTTAAGGGCACTGAGTCTATCCTAGCTGAAGACCATAGGGCTAGTCGTGTCATTCAGCTCGCCATACTTGCCACAATTGTCATCCGCCGATGAATCAACTTACAGAATCTGGTATATCCCCTGAATCCGAGAAACTGACTCTCAAGACTAAGCT
>DBGGTD010000359.1:0-7691 GCA_051162585.1 Elainellaceae cyanobacterium | reverse complement strand
GATGCCCACCCCCATGCCAAACCGGATCTAAGTCGCTGTTATTTATTTGAAGCCGACTTGCGTGGGGCAAATTTGCAAAATGTGATTTTCAATCGCACATGTCTGATTGGTGCCAACTTAATCCATGCAGATTTAACAGGTGCCGACCTCACAGGCGCATATGCTAGCGATGCCTGCTTCGCTGGTGCTAACCTCGAACGTGCTACCCTCACCGGAGCCAATCTCAGCGCGTCGAACTTAGCAGCAGCTAAGCTAGTCAGTGTCCAAGCAGACGGTACAGACTTTAGCACCGCTCGTCTCACTGGAGCCTGTCTTGAAAATTGGTCAATTAGTCTAGCGACGAAATTTGAGCATGTAGACTGCACCCATGTTTATCTACTGCAGCATAAGAAAAGCCGCTATCCTCAACGGGGTAACTTAAAGCCTAATGAGTTTGCTACCTTGGTTCGAGAACAGCCTGATTTGTCTACCTGGGCAACAGTTCAATCCTCTAATGAACCACCCGATGAGTTAGGTGAACCACCCGATGAGTTAGGTGAATCACCCGATGAGTTAGAGAATGAGGCTCACGCAAATGCTCCCAATACAGAATTAAATCAAACGGCTGATATCGATATCGCGTTAGATGAACTAGCGATCGCCTCTAAATTACCAACGCGAGACTGGCGATTGAGCAGGGGAGTCATGACTGCCGCAATTGTTCTCAGCGTTGGGGCGATCGCCAGTGTAGCAATAATCGGCTGGCACACCACGATTCGTTCTCCACAATCTGCCCCGACAGTCGATCTATTCAATCTGCCTTGCAATGAGCCACCATTGCCGAATGTTTCGGCGCAGACTCCAGACTACATCTACGAAAATGGCACCGAGTTTTATGGAGAATTTGCTGGTAATGTCCCGACAGACGGTCGCGGCACGATGATTTTTGCCAATGGCGATCGCTACGACGGCGAATATCAAGATGGCCGGCGAAATGGCTGTGGCACGTTTACCTTTGACAATGGGCGGCAATATGTGGGCCAGTTTGAGAATGATCTATTTGAAGGACTTGGAATCTGGACACTCGAAACGGGCGATCGCTACGTAGGTGAGTTCTATGCCAACAAATGTCACGGTGAGGGAACATTTCAATTCACCGATGGGTCATCCGAAACCGGAACGTGGCACAATGGCAGCCTCGTCAACGGGGACTTGTCCTGTGGTCGAGGATCTGTTAATTTGCCAGACTCTCTATAGGAGAATGAATCATGGCTAACTGGTCATCTATCAGTCGGTTGTTTCTGAGCATTTCAATTGCGCTTGTTTCGGTCACAAGTTTGGGCGGCTTAATATCATCGGCACGATCCCAAGACGCGCCGCCTCCCACGCCAATTCCCGAAGAAACTCCGACTGACGAAGAAACTCCCGAAGATGTTATCCCTGCTGATGAATTCCCTACTGGTGAAGATCCGTCGATGGAGACAGATCCTGCCCTTGAGGATGAATCTGCTGTCGATGAAGCGGATATGGATTCTGAGATAGATGCTGATGTAGATGCCGACGCGGAGATGGACGACACTGATGTCGAACTGTCTCCCGACGAGCCTGCGTCAGATATCGACGCTGAATCTACTGACGAGATGGAACCGTCATCAACTCCTCCGCTAGAAGACGAACCCACTGAGATGGAATCTCCAGCTAATCCAGCACCTGTCGAAGATGAATTGCCCTCATCTCCCGATGCACAAGCACCGTCGCAAGGCTCATCTGATGTCGTCACTGATGAAACCTATCCACGAGCATTGTGGTAAATTTAAGGGTTTGTTAAAAAACAACCTCGCCTGTTGGGGTGAGGGCTTATCTATAGCCTTACACTCTCGCGTTAGGACGTTGAACGTGTGTAGAGCCCCCGCGCCGCGGGGGTTCTACACACAAACCTGAGCCCGTAGGGCCATAAAATCTAAAATTCAAAATCGGGAATTGATATAAAGGGCCATTTAGAGCAATCAATGCTCCCCCAATGCTCTTTAGATGGAGGCTGGAGTTGTCGCCATCATCCAGACCTGAATTTGGTGAAGAGAATTTTCAATGTCACATAGCAGTCGATCGCAGTCTAAAAGCTGATCTTGACGGGCGATGCTTTCAAGCTGGCTGGCCGCCGATTGAATCAATCGAGCTCCCACACTTGCACTCGCACCCTTGATGTAGTGGGCAATCTGCTCAACTTGACACGCATTTTGATCTGCCAACGATTGTTTGAGCATATCAAGGCGCTTTAAGTTTTCATGAACAAAGAGTTTGAGCAGCTCTAGCCCAAATTCCGTGCTGCCGTCTGTCATGACGTTGAGATATTCCCAGTCAATGTGGCAAGACGATTGAGAGCACTCGGCAAAATTGAACAGCGAGTCATAGGTTGGCTCGACTTGTGCATCCGATATAGGTTGGAGGAGGTTATTGCCCCAATAATCTAGTGTTTCCGCCAACAGAGTTTGGGGGACAGGCTTACTCAGATAGTCGTTCATTCCAGATGCGATCGCCCGGTCATAGTCTTCAACCATGGCATTAGCCGTAAGCGCGATGATCACAATCAGCCGATTTGGAAACGAAATCGATCGACAGGATCGTTGACGAATCGCTTCGGTTGCGTTGTAGCCGTCTAAAATCGGCATTTGGCAATCCATCAAGACGATGTCATATCCCGAATGGGCGATCGCGTCTATGGCATCTTGCCCATTGCCTACCGCTTTGACTGCATACCCTAACAAGCTAAGCTGCTTCAGCAAAACTTTTTGGTTGATGAGGTTATCTTCAACCAGCAAAATCTTGAGTTGAGATCGGTAATTAGACCCTTGCATAACGAGGTTTTGCGGTTAAGCCCGGCAAGAAAAACTAGATTCGTTCCTAGAATTCCCAGATTATTCACCGATGCACCAGTGAAATCTAGCGAATGTTCAAAAACTCTAGCCCTCAATTATCCCCATTCATGTTCTTCATCAAGTTCTGCCTGAACTAAATCATCTTTGATGGTTGGCCAGTCAATTTGGTCAGTGGGGCAGTCGTGAACCAACTGACCCTGGCGGATATAAAACACGCGCGAACAAAACTGACGCGCCAAGTCGAGCTGATGATTGATCATCATTACTGTTGTTTGCTGCTCATCTGCTACGCGCTGAAAGAGTTTAATGACCTGATTTCCGCGCCCTGCGTCTAATGCAGACGTCGGTTCGTCAAGCAGCAACACCTTCGGCTGAATCATCACCCCACGAGCGATCGCAATCAGTTGCCGTTGCCCGACCGATAACTCAATTTCTCGTCTGTCTAGCCAATCGTTTGGGATATTGAGGCGGTCGGTCCAGGTTGCAAGCCGCTGCCGAATATCAGACTGGGCCAGACCTCTCAATTGAAGCGGATAGGCAAGCGCTTCCTGAACTGTCATGCCAAGTAGCCGAGACTCCTGAGGAACCAGAGTAATCTGCTGGCGCAACTGAATCACGGGGATCGTGTAGATATCTTGACCTTCTAAGTAAATGCGACCCTGGCTCAATTCACTGAGGCGATTAAGAAGTCGAAACAGAGACGTTTTTCCCGAGCCAGACGGACCCACTACTGCAATGCGATCGCCCTGAAAAATTTCGGTTGAAATATTGCTCAAGATGGGTTGCGCTCCCACCTGAGTGACTAAACTTGCCTGCTCAAGCTTAATTTGAACGGTAGACGAACTAGGCAAAGCGATCAACGGGGTATCGGCATGAACACGAATCTATGCACGAATGATAGCGAACTGAGTGGAATTATCCGTTTATCATTCCTTGACTAAGAGCAGTTGCAATTGTCCAGCCATCGACAAGCAGCAGCAATCCAGTGAAACCCAGCAAGATCAAATACATCCAGGGCTGAGATAATGGCTTAACGTCAGAGGTGTCGATCCCTGTTTTAGCCTGAACCTGACGGACTAAATTGGCAAATCCAGCAACGCGCATCGGAAGTAAAAATGCTTCTCCGCTGGTGTTAAGGCAGTAATACACCAACCCGCCTTGCCCAGTGGAGCGAGGCTTTAACGCACGGATATCGTCCCACGAAAGCGACCAACCCTTACGCCAAAGACGCGCCCACGCTGGATAGGTAATCTGAATACCGCATTCATCTAAAACAACTCGCTCACTCAGGGCACCCATCAGCGCGATCGCCCCTACGATGATTCCGACCACTAGCACAGATGGAGGGACGGGTGCGTGGGTCACATTCGCCAAAAACGGCAGGGGAAGCGTGAGGGCAATATATAGGCTAACCAGCGTTAGCGTAATCAGGGGAGAGATTCGAAAGACGGATGGCGTGCTGGAATGATTGGTTGACCCATACGAATCTGTAGATGACAGCACATCTGAAGATCCTGAAGACATGGAGGCAGACTCAAGAGATTGAGGTGGCACGTCTGATGAAAACTCCTGGCTGTGTTACTACACCTTGTTCACTGTACGTGAATTTTAATAACAATGGAGGCGATCGCCACAATCACTCTCTCAATCGCTCTCTCAATTGAAGGCAACAAGAGGCTGGGTCGATAGCAGACTAGCAAGCGGTATTCACGGCAAGTATTTTTGTACGACGACCCATCCTGATAGAGAAACCGCCATAAATCCAAAAAATAGCAGAATATTTGTTCCAATATGTAGACGACGTGCCCAAGGCCGCTGAGAACTGATGCGAGTCGCGCTCCATGCCGACGTCAGAGTGAGTGCCACAACGATCAACCCAGCAACGAGGTGAAGCGAATGCCCCAGGCCACCATAGTGCCCAATCGTGCCCACAATACCAATCATCAGCAGCAATAAGACGAGGGCAGCCAAGAAACCGCCGACGCTGTAATGCAGTGGGCGCAACCACTGAGGCCGAGGGCGTTTAGTGTGGCGATCGTAGAACATCCATCCTCCGGTGGATGCCAATACGAAATATGCGAAGATAGACAGCCCCATCGACCATGCTGCAATCCGCCAAAGCCATAAAAAAGACGGGAGATTCAATGCTAGTAAACCTCACAAGCCAGACGATCTTATTATCTCCTTTCTGTGACAATTTGTAGATTTGCTGGCGAAATGTAAAAACCTGGCGTGCAAACCCAGGTTGACGGTCGGACAATTCTAACGAGCTAAAAGCATAGTCAAGAATGACATGGCGTTTTTAATGTCTGAATCGACTCTATGAGAGTGATTCGAATCCAACAGGACTTTTATCAAATCTAATCATAAACTCTCATCAATCTAGATGCTTCGGACATCTAACTAAACTCGATCAAAACTCAACTCAGAGAGACATTCTGATTAAATCGATAGGAATGTCACAATTTCCTTACAAATAAATTGACTAACAAGGGAACACATTTTTATTAAAGTGAATTCAGTCGACAATTAAGAGGAGAAGCACAGTTGCGAATGATTAACTCACCGTAAATGCAGTGGCAGTTAACACATCTTGCGAAATTGAATCTCGATCTGTGGGATGAGAACCATTTAAATCGCTTTTCGATGCAGCAGAACCTTCACCTTCACGATCTAAAACCTCTGGAAACGTACCTGATTCGTCTTCGACTCGAAGCCGCTCACAGGGGATCGTATCTGACAAAATCGCACTTGCCATCATGCCGCAGTGAATTTCTAATTGCGCGGTCGGAAGCGCTTCAAAGATAAGCCGCTGTCCGGGAAAGACGACGCGCTCAAAATACCAATTTGGAACATTTGTTATTCGAGCAACTTGAATCTTACTTGTCGCATTGATATAGCAACAAACAATTAGATTTGAATACTCGGAAGGGACGGGATCAAAAATTTGAGCCATAACAATAGAGGAGCTTTACTAAACATGTAGATTCACAATTAAACGCTAACACTTTGTGATCCCTAGTGGCTGTAAACGCGACTACCAACCTACTCATTCTCTGCCTAATTCGGTAAATTTCCGCTTAGTATTCCAAGTGAAGATTAGTGAATTCTCAGGTTTCTGTGGACGTCACAGGCGATTCGACAATCGAGATTCCTGTCTTTGTTACTAGCTATGTTGCTAATCTGCGTGAGGCTATACGTTGCATCATGCAAACCAATGGCAATGTTCATGCATCTCTGAAGAGTCAGTGGTATCGTGAAGTTATGTGAAAAGCATTTTCAGAATTCTCTTGAAGCAGGTTCATCTGGAAATTTTTGATGGAACGTCCGTCCTTACGCAATCTAAGTCAGCTATCATGAGCGATCGCATTCTTTACGTACGGCTTCCTTGCAACCCAATTTTTCCAATTGGCGTTGTTTACCTTGCCGATCACATCCATAAACTGTTTCCGCATGTAGAGCAGCAGATTTTTGACCTGGGTGCAGTGCCACCGCTGGATTTTGTATCTGCGTTGGATCAGTGTATCGATCGATTTCAGCCCACCTTATTAGTCTTTTCTTGGCGAGACATTCAGATTTATGCGCCAGTAGGAGGGCGGGGCGGCAATCCTCTCCAAAATGCGTTTGAGTTTTACTACGCGAGAAATCCCTTTACCAAATTGAGAGGAGCGCTCGGCGGGCTGCGAATGGTAACCACCTATTTAGCCGAGCTTCGTCAAAATTTGAAGCTGATTCGCCGTGGATTCAAGCGTGCTCGCCGCTATCATCCCAATGCCAGACTCGTAGTCGGTGGAGGAGCTGTGAGCGTTTTTTATGAGCAGCTTGGCACCATGCTTCCGAAGCAGTCTATCGTCTCGGTTGGTGAAGGTGAAACGTTGCTGGAGAGGCTGTTGCGGCACGAAGATTTTTCTGACCAGCGATGTTATGTTGTCGGTGACACATCACCGCGCGATCGCATGATTCATGAGCCACCCACCCCCCTAGAAAAAACGGCGTGCGATTACGACTACATCGACAGCATCTGGACTGAGTTTGAATACTATCTTCAAGAGCAAGACTTTTACATCGGTGTACAAACGAAGCGAGGCTGTCCTCATAATTGCTGTTACTGCATCTATACGGTAGTGGAAGGGAAGCAAGTCAGAATCAACCCGGCAGACGAAGTCGTTGCTGAGATGAAGCAGCTTTACGATCGGGGCATTCGCAACTTTTGGTTCACCGATGCCCAGTTTATTCCTGCCCGCCGGTTTATGGACGACGCGGCTGAACTGTTACAGAAAATTTTGGATGCCGGAATGGACAATATCCATTGGGCAGCCTATATTCGGGCAGATAATCTGACACCTGATTTGTGCGACTTGATGGTCAAAACCGGCATGAACTACTTTGAGATCGGAATTACGAGCGGCTCTCAAGAGCTTGTGCGTAAGATGCGAATGGGGTACAACCTGCGGACTGTTTTGGAAAACTGCCGGGATTTAAAGGCCGCCGGATTCAACGACCTGGTGTCTGTTAACTATTCATTCAATGTCATCGACGAACGTCCTGAAACGATTCGGCAGACGGTTGCTTACCATCGTGAACTTGAGAAAATTTTTGGAGCCGATAAAGTAGAACCGGCAATTTTCTTTATCGGCTTGCAACCTCATACTCATCTTGAGGATTTTGCGTTTAAGAACGATATTCTCAAGGAAGGATATAACCCCTTAAGCATTCATTTGCCCTGGGTTGCCAAGAAGCTTCTTTGGAATCCGGAGCCTCTCGGTTCATTCTTCGGAGATGTGTGTCTGCAGGCATGGCGACAAAATCCGAGCGATTTTGGACGCGAGGTCATGG
>DBGGTD010000358.1:0-3754 GCA_051162585.1 Elainellaceae cyanobacterium | reverse complement strand
TCGCGGGGTGCGTTTCTATTGGCGTGGGCATTGTCGCTGTTTCTGGTGCATTTGAGTCGAGCATTGGTGCGATCGCTGTTTGCCTCCAAACGATGGTGGGGTTATCCCGTGATTGTGTTGGGCGCAGGTAAAACGGGTGACATGGTCATCCGAACGCTACAACGTCGACCCCGCATAGGCTTGAAGCCTGTCTTGGTGTTGGATGATGACCCAAATAAGCGCGGCACTTTGCATGATGTGCCCGTCGTCGGAGGCGTTGAATTAGCGCCTCGATTGGCTCGGATTCGTCGCATTCCATATGCGATTGTGGCAATGCCTGGGGTTCCGCGCGATCGCCTCCTCAACCTGCTCGAACGATATGGTCAGACGTTTGCTCATCTGCTAATCATCCCCGACTTGTTTGGCTTTTCGAGTTTGTGGGTCGCGGCTAAAGATCTAGGCGGCGTTCTAGGGCTCGAAGTTCGGCAGCAACTGCTGCTGCCAGGTCCGCGAATTGCCAAGTTTTGTATTGATTTATCCTGCACTCTAATTGGCGGAACGCTTCTGCTGCCTCTACTAGGGCTGATCATTATTCTGATCCGAATCGATTCACCTGGGCCCGTCTTTTATGGGCAAATCCGCATCGGGCAGCGCGGGCGGAAATTTAAGGCGTGGAAATTTCGCTCAATGGTGCAGAATGCGGACAAAGTCTTATTCGACTACCTCCAGCAGCATCCCGAACTGCGAGATGCCTGGGAAACACACCACAAACTCCGAGAAGACCCACGCGTGACCCGCGTAGGTAAATTCTTACGACGAACCAGCCTCGACGAACTGCCGCAACTCTGGAATATTTTGCGAGGAGAGATGAGCCTCGTGGGTCCTCGTCCTATTGTAGATGAAGAACTCTGGCGATACGGGGACAAGTTTACGCTCTACACAAAGGTAACACCCGGCCTAACGGGGCTTTGGCAGGTGTCTGGGCGCAATGACATCACCTATGAAGAGCGAGTTAACCTAGATGCTTATTATGTCCGCAATTGGTCAGTTTGGCTCGACATCTACATTTTGATGCGTACCGTTTGGGTGGTGTTCGTTGGAGAAGGCGCATACTAACGACAACCCGGTTCAATCTTCGTCGGGCTTGCGCGGTTGCCAAGCGCTTTTTCGCATTAGCCTGGTCACGCTTCCCTATCTGTTGTATCCCAGTCTGTTGGGGCTACTCGTTACCCTCATTGGCGTACTCGTCGTTAAAGCCCCCCGGCGATCGCTCGATCCCCTCACTCAGGTCAGTTTGATTGGCATTAGCATCCTTCTGGTGATCAGCAGCATCCTTGCCGCTAATCCAGATGAAGCCTTCTTACAGCTCAGCAATTTTCTGCCCTTCTTTTGGTTATTTGCGACCTTACCAACCCTAATAGGCACCTTCACTCGCTTAGAGCAGATTGCCACCGATCTGGTGATTGCGGCTCTGCCAATTCAGATCGTGGCTGCTATTGAATACGTCCTAAAATCTTCATGGCTACCAACCGTGATAAGCCAGTGGTCAGTCGTCGAAGCCATTCGCGCTGCCCCCCATCGAGGCCGAGCGATGGTCATGTTTGACCACCCAAATGCGTTAGCCAGTTATCTGGTGATTATTTTTGGGCTTGGGCTTGGGCTTACTCTAAAGCGTCTCTTTTGTGACACCCCTCAAGCGCAAAAGCCATCTTTGCTGTGGTTTCATATTCCAGTGTCTAACACGCTCTTATATGTAGCCACGGGCTTTAACCTGTTCGGTCTATTTGCATCGGGTTCAAGAAATGGATTGCTAGTTGCCATCTGTCAAATCATAGTATTCGGGCTTCTCGCAAAAGCCAAGCGTGCCATCGTGATCATCGGGGCGGTGATGGTTTTTGGCCTCATTGCCGGAGCCGCTTGGCTGGGGTTAGGGCATCGCCCCCATGCGATCGCCAACCTCGCAGACGACCCGCGCATTGGCATCTGGAAGATCGCGCTCGACTTAATTCAAGAACGGCCCTGGTTTGGATGGGGGTTGGGAAATTTCAAGATTCTCTATCCTCCCCGACTGATTGACCCTACTTACCAGGATGTATTCCATCCGCACAATATCTGGTTGCTGCTCGGATCTGAAGCCGGATTACCTGTAATGATCGCAGTTACGGTGATGGTGAGCTACAGTCTCTATCGAGGAATTCGGCTGTTGCGATCGCCCCGACTTACCCCCTCGGCGCACTGGATCGCGATTGCCTATTTCCTGGCATTTGGGGGATGCGTGGTGTTTGCTCTGTTTGATGTCACGTTGTACGACGCTCGCGTGAATGTGCTAAATTGGCTTGCCCTAGCCGGAATCTATACACCCACCATCTTGGGGAAGCAAGAGGGCAATCAACTGGGTAAGCGATCGCCATCAACACGTTCCACGATTGATTGATGAGAATGGTCTAGATCTACAGCAAACGTGACAACACAAACGACTCAATAGTTGTAGCGTTCTTCGAGATAAATTCGCACTTCTTCTTCCGAACTTAGGGTCCATGAACGCTCCGTCATCGGATCAAATACGTGCCAATACTGATGACCGTGGCGATCGCGCGTTGCCCATATTCGTGGTTCGTTTCGGGTCTCAAATGAGTTCAGCAGAGTTCTCCAACCGTGGCGAAACGCTGACCCTAATTCCGCAAATTTTTTGAAAATGTAGCGGTCAAAATGTAAGCGAGAATCATCATTTGTCTTTTTCAACAATTGGGTTGAGCTTTTCATCTTTTTAACCTTTTAATTCACTTTAAAGTTGGGCTTAATCACCCTCAATTCCAATTTAGACAGTTCATCCAAGTTATTCAAAACATAGACTTCATGAGTTCTATGAACAGAACTCATAGAATTCTGAGGTTGGGCAGGCATGACCAGAATGGGGCGTGATGCTGAATTATCAGACATAGGCTCAGCCCTACGGGCTCAGATTTGTGTGTAGAACCTCTGATTGACTGACAAAACTTTGGATGCTGGCGGCTGTTCGCGAAGCGTCCCACAGGGTTAGCCGCGCCTACACGAGCAAAACCCGCCTTTGCGGGTTTGAGTCAGTCGGCGGAGGCCGACTTTGTATGTATAGCAGCAGTTACTCTTTGAGAAGCCGCTATGCGTCTATAACTGCCGCAAATCAAAGTTTTGTCAGTCAATCAGGTAGAACCCTTGCGCCGCGCGGGTTCTCCACACGTTCAGCGTCCTAACACGAGGGCGTAAGGCTATATGGGCTTAATCGTTTGTTGATTTTCTTAAACTAAAAGAAGAACTAATGCTCAGATAAATGCTCAAATAACCGCTATGACGTTTCAACCTGCCCAACGAACAAAATTAGACGAATCAGATGACGCTCTGTTCTACAGTTACCCCCGATTTGTCACCCATGTTGACGAGGGATTTATTCAACACCTCATCGATCTATATCGGGAACGGCTTAAGCCTCGCACTAAAATTTTTGACATGATGAGCAGTTGGGTCTCTCATCTGCCCGACAATATGGAATTTGAGCATGTTGAAGGGCATGGAATGAATAAAGAAGAGCTTGCCCGCAATCCCCGACTGGATCATTACTTTGTCCAAAATTTAAATAAAAATCCGAGTTTTCCACTAGCTGACCAATCATTTGACGCAGTTTTGAATACGGTATCGATCCAATACTTGCAGCACCCAGATCAAATCTTTGCAGACATTCATCGCATTCTAAAGCCGGGGGGCGTCGCAATTATTAGCTTCTCAAATCGGATGTTTTACC
>DBGGTD010000357.1:0-3845 GCA_051162585.1 Elainellaceae cyanobacterium | reverse complement strand
TAAGGTTCCAATTGTTGGCAGCGGATACATCGGCGCAAATGCATGTGTAGGGTCACATACCACTGTCTGTAACTGCTCGGTTGAAGAGGGTGAATGTGTTCCGCCTCAGTCATTAATCGTAGATGAAAGTCTTCAGTATAAGGCTGTTGAAGAGTCTACTAACGATTCTGATTCGGTTGGAGAGTCGGTCGTAGATTCTAACGGCAGTTCTCCGCAAAAACCTGAGTCGAAATCAGTTTCAAGCTCAATCGAACGGCAAGACTCTCAGGTTTATGGTTTAGACTCAGTGAAGCGGCTGACGCGAATGATGTTTCCTCACCGTTTAGATTCTCAAGACGATCCGACGGATTCATCGAGCTAAGCCAACCGGGCAATATCCCATATGTACCAGGTTTAATTGGAGGTCGGAGATGGAGTTGCAAAACAAGGGATTGGTCCCGGCGAAGCCATCGAAACCGCCTAATAGCTTTTCTGACCAATCACTGGGGCTGGTGTCGACTCGAAGTTTTCCTGCCATTGTCGGAACCGCTGACATGATGTTGAAGTCAGCGGGGGTTCATCTTGTTGGCTACGAGAAAATTGGGAGCGGCTACTGCACGGCTGTCATCCGAGGACGGCTAGCAGATGTTCGAATTGCCGTTGAAGTTGGATCTGACACCGCTCAACAATTTGGGCAATTCGTCTCAAAAGCAATTTTGCCGCGCCCTCTCCCTAACCTAGACGCAGTATTGCCCATCGGGAGTCTGCTCGCTAAAATCGCTGAAGATCGAGAATATAGTCGCCTTAGCAATCAAGCCGTCGGGCTGCTAGAAACCCGGGGATTCCCGGCGATGGTAGGAGCGGCAGACGCCATGCTCAAATCTGCTGAGGTGCAGCTTGCTTCCTATGAAATGATTGGCTCGGGGCTGTGTACTGCAATCATTCGGGGACGAGTCGCGGATGTCACAATGGCCATTGAAGCAGGGATGCATGAAGCCGAACGTATCGGTGAGCTTCATGCCGTTATGATAATTCCAAGACCGTTGGAGGATTTGGAACAAACTCTGCCTGTTGCCAGTTGTTGGATTGATAAGCCGAAACCTCTGTCTCTTCCTCTAGATTTGAAGCAACCTCAAAAAGAACTGGTCGAACTGCCCAACTTTCAAGAGGTAAGCGAGTCCACCCAATCAATGGAGTCTCTAGAGTCTTAATCGTCCTCATATGCGTGATGCGGATCTTGCCGGCATCAGGCACGGCACCTTATGCCTAGTGAAATGGCCCGGGAAACGCTGAGTGAATTCTCTGTAAAGCTATGATGGGGAGGAGCCCCTAGCGCATCACAGAATCGGAGCCTCCACCTTCTCCGTCGAGAAAGGGGAGGGAGGTAGAGTCATCCCCTTTTGAAGCTTTTTTAGCATTCGTTGACGTCCATCGATTGCCGCCTGAAAATCAGGCTTAGTTTGAATTGCCTTGTCATAGGAAATCATCGCGTCTTCATATTGGTGGAGCGCTTCCAAAACGCGTCCTCGATCGTGCCATGCCCAAGAATTTTGCGGTTGAATCTCAGCGGCTTTCTCGTACGATTGAATCGCCTCTTCGTATCGCCCTAGCTTTTCAAGTACAGTGCCTCGCTTAAACCAAGCAAGGTGATCGTCGGGTTGGAGGTTAACGACTTTTTCGTAGGACTCGACTGCGTCTCGATATTGGTTTGAATTCTCCAGCGCCATACCTCGCATTAGCCACGCAAGCGCATCATCCGGCTTATCACTAATTGCCTTATCGCACGAAGCGATCGCCTCTTCATAGTGCTGGAGATGATACAGCTGATCGACTCGCTTAAGCTGCCTGAGTACTCGCTTGCGGCTCTCAACCGCCAGTTGAAAATCAGGCTTGAGCTGAACGGCTCGATTATAGGCTGTTACAGCCTCTTCATATCGATTTAAGCCTTCTAGTACTTGTCCGCGGTCGTGCCATGCCCAGTAGTTATCAGGCTGCAGCTTAATCACCTGATCGTAAGACGCGATCGCCTGATCATACTGCTGAACCTGTTCGAGTGCTTTACCTCGCTTAAACCACGCTAAATAATCGTGAGGCTGAATTTCAAGCACTTTATCAAACGAGCTCACTGCCTCCTGATATTGCTGGCAATTTTCTAGAGCAATTCCCCGCTTGAACCAAATCATGTAGTCATTCGGGACGATTTGTAATACTTTTTCGTAACAGGCCACGGCTTCTGGATACCGTTGTTGCTGAAACAGCTCATCGGCTCGTTCACACCAAATTAAATGCCCATCCGAGTCTAATGATTTCGTAATCGGTAAAATGATCGTCGTATGATTTGGTGCCCCGGCGAGACTATTCAGCGCGGAGAGTGCCTCTGTGGCAGATTGATAGCGCTGGCGAAAATCATAGCGAGTCATCGTGTCGATGATTGCGCTGAGGTCGTCACTCACATCGACTTGATCGCGCCAGATGAGTTCGCCCGTTCTCACATCTTCTCGCAACTGCGCCGGATAGCAACCTGTCAGCGCCTGAATGCCGATCATCCCAACCGCATAAATATCGCTGCTGTATCGAGGCTTGCCTGCTAATTGCTCATTGGGCATATATCCGGTCGAACCGATGGCGATCGTAATGCTGGTTTCGCCTTGATTGCCGGTTGCTTCAATGCCAATCTGCTTGACAATGCCAAAGTCAATCAGAACAATCCGCTGGTCTTGCTTTCGGCGAATTAGATTAGACGGCTTGATATCTCGATGGATAACCTGCTGCTCATGAACGAAAGCGAGCGTTTTTAGGATGTCTTGCAGTAGAGCAACAACTTGAGATTCGCTAAATTGAACCTTCGGTCTCAACTCCTGGCTCAAGATATCGCCTTCGACAAATTCCTGAACTAAATAAAATTCCTGATTTTCTTCAAAGTGAGCGAATAATTGAGGAATCTGATTGTGACTTCCGAGGGTGTAAAGAACATTTGCCTCTTGATCAAAAAATCGTCTTGCGGTTTGCAGCGCTTTCGGATCGTCAAGCTTTGGGTTTAGCTGCTTGACAACACAATGGGGACTTCCAGGCAGGTGCAAATCTTCAGATAAGTAGGTTTGGCCAAATCCTCCTCCACCCAAATAGCGGATGATTTGGTAGCGCCCACCAAGTGTTGTTCCCAACATAAGCAATACATGTGCAGAGATTAGCTTTAAATGCTCCCAAGAAAGTCACTAAACTTTTGGGGTTAATACTCTCATATAGTTTACGAAACCTGATTTCACAACTCCTTCGGCAAATTCACTGCAAGTTACTTAATTCGACTCAAATAACAATTCAAATCAGGAGAGGTGTGGAAAGTATGCACCGCTAAATCGTCAGTCAGATTCGTATTTAGCCGATCGGAAAAAATATCTCCAAGAAAAGAGGTTCAATTTTTCCTTTGCTGGCTGGACTGGCTGATAGATTCACCTAGCATCAGCATTGGCTCGATACCTTACAGAGGGATGAATGTGTTGGACAGACCAATCGCGATACGGGAAAATACTGGGGCTCGTGTTGGACTATGAATTACGTTGACGTAATTCCGTTGATGTAATTCCTAGTATTCCTCAGGTTCCGCCTGGAATGCTGCCGATTTTGGTCAAGATTGGATGAACTTTCTCAGATGAATTTTGATTATTCTGTAATTCCATCGATAAATATGATGCTCTAAAACCAGCAATTTGGGTTGGGTTCTAGACAGATTTTCAAAGGTCTAAATGGCTTTGTGAAGTCATTTTGGCATAAGATTCGGGTGGCGAAAATACTGAAATCTACCAAAATTTTTTGGCAAGGCTGACTCTTAAAATCTGCATTGAAAGAATAAAAAAACTATCTCATTC
>DBGGTD010000356.1:0-2260 GCA_051162585.1 Elainellaceae cyanobacterium | reverse complement strand
AACTGCTGAATAAAGGCATCGACTGTATCGGTATCCTCTTCATTGGCATTGGAGCATGATGAAATACTGCCGTTCTCACCCTCGTCTCGCTGGGATACAGCACATCCGTCGAACCGTTTACTCTGCTACATCGACGCCCTCTTGGATCAACGCTGTTATTTGTCTACAGTCGATTGCGGTTGAAGATTTTGAGTATTACGCAATCTATGAGTCAAATTGTTTTGACCTGTTGATTAGCTTTATGATCTTCAAGCCCATTGAAATGTTTTGCGAGGTTGCGGCTGAGGCTGTTTCAGCTCAAGGGCGATCGCTGTTGAGTCGAATATCTTAGATAGCGTCTTAAAGTGGCGTCTTAGAGTGGCGTCTAAAAATGGCATCTTAAAGTGGCATCTTAAAATGGTGTAAACTTTTGTTAACGTTTCGCAGTTAACACCATGACAACCCAAGGATTTGGGAAAACTCAGCCTGCTAAGAGTTCCCGCTCGGCTAAGCGCACCAAAGCAGTCAAGCAATACGACCAGATGAGATCTGACGGAACTCCAGACTTTGAAGTGTATATCCGCATCCAAGGTAAAACGCAGTGGTACCCGGTTGGGGCGATCGCAGTCAAGCGCTCTAGCCAGGTTAATCGAGCTATTTTTGGCAGCCAAGACGAATTGCTAAAAGGAGCGTTTCGGCTCTATCCGGTTTTGCGAAAACACCAGCAGAATCTGGAATACGGCTATCGCCTCAAAGAATTTAAAGATGACCCAATTCAACTCGCTGTTCCTCCAACTTGGACAAGAGGCGGTGGAGTGCGGAGCGTTATTTCTCACATCAAAAATCGAGTATTATCCCTCGTCAAGAATTAATATATAGTCATCGATTATAGTCATCGATTTAATTAATCATCATGGGACAGTTAGAGCGCTTAGTTCTCATGGCAGAGGACGAGTTAACCCAGTACAGCACCAACGCCCGCAAAATCGAAAAATTGCGGCAGAAAATCGGCATCTCAGTTCCCCTTGCTGAACAGCGTCAAGTCAAAGAGACTCTACGTGCAGACATGCCAAATACGATGCTGAGTCGGTTGGTTGAGAACCAGCGTCAGACCGTTGCGCTGCCTTTTTGGGGAATCGCAGGACTCGGTTTGCTGTTTGGAATCTCGATGGTTCAACCGTTAGATTTTGTCATCGCTGTGGCGGCTGGTTTTGCCGCAATCAAGATTCAGCGGTGGGGATGGAAGCTTCAAGCAAAGCGATTGGTCTTACAAACGCTAGACGATATCGAACAGCGCATCGCTTCGCCCTAGTCGTTTGATTGCTGTTTGCCCGTACAGTCAATCACTTATAGCCTTTATTCGAGGAATTGATATTAATCACCTACTTCTGTTGCAGGAGCGCTTCGCGCTTGCATAGCATTTCGCAGAGAAACGCTCCTACAAGGTTGTAATATCAACGGTTTGCCTGATTTATTGCCTTAAATGGCTGATACGCCTCATCCGGATGATAGAGGTGACAGTAATCCACGATATCTTTCATCAGCGTCCAGGAAAATTTGTGCTCTTTCAAATAGCTACCCCAGTGTTTGGCAAGGCTGTCATGCGCCATCCGCAGATTATAAGCAGGAATCGCCACAGAAATGTGGTGAGGCACGTGTACATTAATGTCATGGCATAGCATCTCAACCCACCAGGGATAGGTGCAATGAGCGGTTCCGGCTAGTTGTGCGTCTGCGGCATTCCAGGTTTCAACAGGGTGAAATTGAATGTCTAGATTAGTGTGATGCACCAGCGTAAAGGTGCTCATCCAGAAATGATAGACCAGCCAAGGCAATAGCCAAAACTTAATCACGCCCCATATCCCGGTGGCGATCGCCAAGCTAGGGAAGAAAATAGCTGCAAAGATGGCAACCAGTGCGATGGAAAACTTGACCTTGGGGCGATCGCGCAATGAGAACTGAGAAAGGTCAAAATGCAAATTGCCCCAATGGGCAATCGATGCCATCCACCAAAACCGTCCCCTCAGAACCTGGTAAAGCTTTTGAAGCAGCACCGGGGAGTTAAGATAGGCATCGGTTGTCCAAGGATGCCATGCATTGTCAACCTGAAGCTTGTTGGTATGAACGTGATGGTGGTCATGAAGAATGCGCCAGCTATGAAACGGGTAAATGAGCGGCAGCATAAGAAAATGCCCCACCCAGTCGTTGATCCAGCGACGCTTGCTAAAGGAACGATGCCCGCAATCATGGGCAAGCACAAAAAAGCCAGTGAGTGCTGTCC
>DBGGTD010000355.1:0-2049 GCA_051162585.1 Elainellaceae cyanobacterium | reverse complement strand
CTACTGATTGGTCCGCCTGGAACTGGGAAAACCTTGCTAGCAAAGGCGATCGCAGGCGAGGCAGGCGTTCCTTTTTTCAGTATTTCTGGGTCTGAATTTGTTGAGATGTTTGTGGGAGTAGGTGCGTCTCGCGTTCGCGATCTCTTCAAGCGAGCCAAAGAAAGCGCACCCTGCATTATTTTCATTGATGAGATTGATGCGGTAGGGCGTCAGCGGGGAGCGGGCATTGGCGGTGGTAACGATGAGCGAGAACAAACTCTCAACCAGTTGCTCACCGAGATGGACGGCTTCGAGAACAACACTGGCATTATCATCATTGCCGCAACAAATCGTCCCGATGTGTTGGATTCTGCACTGTTACGACCTGGACGATTCGATCGCCAAGTTACAGTTGATTTGCCAGGTTATAAAGGGCGGCTTGGTATTTTAGAAGTCCATGCGCGGAATAAAAAGCTAGATTCCGATGTTTCTCTCGATGCAATCGCCCAGCGCACCCCAGGGTTCTCAGGGGCAGACCTTGCCAACATGCTCAATGAAGCAGCCATTCTAACCGCTCGTCGGCGCAAAGACGCGATTTCAATCGTAGAAATCGAAGACGCCATCGACCGCGTCACCATCGGCATGACCCTCAACCCTCTCATGGATAGCAAGAAAAAACGACTGATTGCTTATCACGAACTGGGGCATGCGCTACTGATGACGCTGTTAGATCATACCGATCCGCTAGACAAGGTGACGATTATCCCGCGCTCTGGCGGCATTGGCGGATTTGCCAAACCCCTGCTGAGCAGCGAAGGTATCGATGATGGTCTGCAAAGCCGCGCCGAGCTGTTAGATTTAATCACGGTATATCTAGGAGGGCGTGCATCTGAAGAAGAAATCTTTGGACATGCAGAAGTGACAAAAGGCGCATCGGGCGACCTAAGAGCCGTTGCAGATTATGCCCGCCGTATGGTGACCCACTACGGCATGTCTGATCTAGGATCATTTGCGATGGAAAGTGCAGGCAACGAAGTCTTTCTAGGACGCGGTTTGGTTAGTCAGGGCCATGAATATTCTGAAGAAATGGCCACCAAAATCGATCATCAAATTCGCACTATCGTCTGTAAATGCTACGACGAAGCTCGATCGATTATCCGAGAAAATCGACCCCTGATCGATCGGCTAGCCGATCTATTAATTGAAGAAGAAACAATTGATGGTGAACGGTTTCGCCAAATCGTTGCGGCCCACGCAACGCTTCCAGAAAGCCAGTTAGCGCTCTCCAAAAGTCCTTAGTCCTGTTAAGGAAAACTAGACCATTGGCTTTGAGTGTTGTGCTCAGGTTTCTCGCTTAAAACCTTTACAGGGGCATTCTTTCAAGATGCCCCTTTTTTTGATACAGCAATTGCGAATTGCTACATACAGCCTTACGCTCTCGCGCTAGGACGTCAAACAGGTATGGCAAAGAACCCTCTAGGCTAAAATCGTACCGACTAAACAGGCTCCTACCAGATTTGCGCCCTTTATATTCGCCCCCTCTAATTCTGCACACAGCAAATTTGCTCCTGACAGATTAGCACCGGACAAATTGGCATCTCGCAGATCGGCCTCTTCCAAGCTCGCTTCAATAAGTAGTGTTCCCTGGAGGTCGGCGTGAGCCAAATTAGTGCCTGACAAATTGGCACCACTGAGATTTGCACCACGCAGATCTGCACCACGCAGGTCAACTCCTTCTAAATTGACATTCATCAGGTTAGCGCCACTCAAAAACGCTCCGACAAATGCGGTTCCAGTCAGGCTAGCTTGCATTAGATTGGCACCCCGAAGATTTGCGCCTCGCAAATCAGCTTCGGCCAAATTAGCCTGCATTAAATTTGCACCCAATAAATTCGCCCGCAAATCAGCCCCAACAAGCTGACTGCCGATAAGACTTGCTCCGTCCAACCTTGCTCCATTGAGCTTGGCATGGCTTAAATCTGTTCCCACCAAGTTTGCTCCAGCAAGATTAACGCGACTCAGATCAACATGAGCCAGATTTTCGTCTTCTAAATCAGACCCAGCGAGATG
>DBGGTD010000354.1:0-2270 GCA_051162585.1 Elainellaceae cyanobacterium | reverse complement strand
GGTCAATATCGAGCGATCGCATTCCGCTAATCAGAAACTGACAAAGCGTTTGATAAACCTCGACTCGACTGCCAGGAATATCTGAGGCAATGAGAGCATAGGTAATATCCCCTTGATGCAAAACCGCCCGCCCACCCGTTGGACGACGCACCAAATCTATCGGCTGCCCATTCCAGGTCAACGCTGACCAAGAGGCAGACCCATGGCGCTGGTGATAGCCCAATGAAATAGCCGGTGGCAACCACCGATAAAACCGTAAGGTAGGAGGATGACGCCCTAAACGATGCTGATCAAGGAGCCATTCGTCCAGCGCCATTTGGATGGAACCTGGGGCGTGTAGTGGAGGAATAATCCGCCAGGATTTGGACGCCGAATTAAACGAGCAGGACGACGGACTGAGACGATTAGGAGGGTGCACCAAATTTGGACTGTAAAATTTCGTCTTGCTCGTCGGCGATTGTCGCAACTATGGTGATGAGTCGCGACACTTCACCGGGCGAAATGTCAGCGACGGCGCGCATGGATGAAATCACAATTTGGTCGCCAAAGATTCCGAACCGTGCCTCAAATGTCTCAGCCCAATTCATTTCTAGAAGCTTGCGCATGAGCTGGGGCTCATCCTTCGCAGGAAGCGTCAGTAGATTTGACCAAACAGTGAACGAGTCCTCTTCAGTCAAACCCGTCAACTGCACAAAAACCTCAACCGTGCCATATCCAAACTTCCACAAATGCCCCCCGTCAGTGTGACTTACCATCGCACTTTGGTCATTTTCCACGCTGGATATGACCGTTTCAATCATCTCGACCAAGTTTGTGGATGACTCACTAGTATTAAAGGCATCAGAATCGGTCATGGTGTCTAATTCAGAGTCAAAGGTCATCATCGTTAAGGCTACCTCCTGTGAAGCAGTGCATCAGACATGAGCAGTTGCCAAAACCCTTACCCCAACTTTAACGCTCGTTTGCTCCGCTTGTCAGTTTTCTTTCACGCTACGCTGATACATCAGAAGAAAGACTCATCGGCTTACGCGCAACCCAGTATTTACTCATAAAGTGAATCTGGGTATCGATGGTTTCAAACCCAGCGTGTCGGAGGCGATCGCTCAAATTGTCTTCCGTATAGTTGCGATAAAACGGCTCATGAAACATCGCCGGAAAATTTTCCATGAGGGGTTCAAATTCAGGTGATTCAGCGCGTTGAATTGAATCACAAATCACAAACACTCCACCAGGTTGAAGGCCCCGAAAACATTGGTCAATGATCCGCTGACGAACGGGAGCAGGCAGTTCGTGAAATAGAAATACGCAGGTTATGGCGTGAAAATAGCCATCCCGGTAGGGAAGTTCTTCAGCATTGGCTTGTAAAAGCTGAGGCAACGCACCAGTCTGCTGAGACAGCAGTTCGTTTGCCTTACGGAGATAGGCTGAAGATAGATCGACCCCATATAGTGACGCATTGGGTATGGCGCTCTGTAAAAACTTCAGCGTCCTCCCCGTACCGCACGCGACATCCAAAATACGAGTTTGGGGTGCATCGAGCATGCCTGAGTCGTTCAGTGCTGTCTTCAATGGAGACAAAACTCGGCGGCGCATCGCGTCTGCTGAGCCATTGAATAAAATTTCTACCTGCAAATCATAGAGATTTGCGGACATGTCGCTCAGGTAGCCATCGGTTTGATGATGAAAATTCTGTAGATAGTATCGAGGATAGCCCTCTGTTTTAATTCCAGATGAGAATTCTCGATGCCGCTTCTGGTTTGCTCGATCCCAGATTTGCGGCATGTCAACCCAGAGCATCGGATAGTAGCGAAAAAAGTCTTCCCAAGGGTTGTCAAACAACAATTCGGGTGGGTAAACGCCTCGCTCAGCGTCGCGCCAATCAGTATCGATGAGTTGACTCAGCCGCTCTTGAAGCATAACAAGGACATTGGGCGAGAGGGGCTTGGTCTTGCTGTCTTCTGGGGAAGGAGCAATGAAATTCAAGAGCTGTGAACTAAGGGTCTTGTGAGCAAGTCCAAAGTAGCTCTTGCTCTGTTGAAACGTTTGATAGGCCAGTTTTGTGAAGGTCGCAGACATAGAACTATGAATCTATCAATGATTAGATGCGCTTTAAGAACTCAGCACCAGTGAACGCATAGTAAACCTGATATTTAGTGTAAACAACTGTAACGAAAAGTTCCATAATAGGTTTTCAGTAGCGATTGTCTTGGAAGTCAAGAGATGAATAGCAAAAAGTATGCGCTTGAAATGCTGATGACAAAGTGACAAAC
>DBGGTD010000353.1:0-2167 GCA_051162585.1 Elainellaceae cyanobacterium | reverse complement strand
TATTGGCCCACCCAAAGCTTGCAGCATTGTTAAATCCCCAAAACGCCAGACGGCTTCATCGACAGACAACTATTGGAGAGATGGCATGACGACTTTGTATGTTAGTGATCAAGGGGCTTACCTTAAGGTGAAGCACCAACAGTTTCAGGTGATCCATGAGCAAGAAGTCCGCTGTAGCGTTCCCGCGAGCCGCGTCAGCCACATTGTTTTATTTGGCTGCTGCAATGTCTCCCATGGGGCGGTAGGACTCGCGCTACGTCGGAAGATTCCAGTATTGTATCTGGCGACCAATGGTCGCTACTTTGGCCGCCTGCACACTGAGGGTCATGCTCAGGTTGAATACCTCACCCAGCAAGTACAGAAGTCTCTAGATCCCGACTTTGCTCAGCGGCAAGCCCAGAGCATTATTTTGGGCAAGTTGCACAACAGCCGAGTGTTGCTACAGCGGCTAAGCCGTCGTCGCAAACATGAGGCCGTTACGGAGGCGATCGCCGAACTGGCAGCACTTCTCCCCAAAGTATCGGACGCTAGCTCGATTGAAACCATGCTGGGCTATGAAGGCCACGGGGCAAACCTCTACTTCCGAGCCTACGCCAAGCTGCTGAAGGGCAAGTTTGAATTTGAAAAACGGACGCGCCGACCGCCGACCGATCCCGTTAATAGCCTGCTCAGTTTGGGCTATACGCTCTTGTCTCAAAACCTCCACTCGATGGTAGAAGCCGTGGGGCTCCACACTCACTTTGGCAACCTGCACCAGCCTCAGAAAAATCGCCCGTCGCTGGTCTGCGATCTGGTCGAAGAATTTCGTGCCGGAGGGGTGGATTCTTTGGTCGCGTACCTGATCAACTCCAACATTTTCACTGAAGAAGATTTTATGCCACCCGACGCACGGGGCGGGGTCTATCTGTATTCCGATGCGCTCAAAAAATTCCTCAAGCACTGGGAAGATGCTTTGCAAAAGACAACGACCCATCCCCACACGGGCTACAAGGTAAGCTATCGTCGCTGCTTTGAGCTTCAGGTTTGGGAGTATGTGTCTTGCCTAATGGGAGAGCGTGACGTGTATCGCCCCATGCGCTGGGAGCAGTAGCTTAAAGCATTAGGAGACAATCTACTATGTTGTATCTAGTTTGCTATGACGTTGTGCGCGATCGCCGCCGTAACCGAGTTGCCCACTTGCTAGAAGGCTACGGAATGCGAGTGCAAAAGTCAGTTTTTGAGTGCCTGTTGAACGAGCACCAATATGACTTGCTCCAGCGCAAGTTAGCCAAATACATCAACGCCCAAGAAGACCAGGTGCGCTTCTACCCACTGACGGCACATACTCGCCGGAAAGTGATCATTTTAGGTCTACAGCCGCCCCGTCAAATCGATGATGTCGCCTTCATCGTCTGAAATTTTTGGGAGCCAGTGCGGAAAATTGGCTCCCCATACCCTTACATCACATCGGAGAAAAGCAATGACTTTCTGCAACTATATTGATGCAGCCGTTGGGCAAGATTTGATGCGTCAATACAGCACTATTCTTGCCTCCGTAGGACGATTCATTCAAAATGCTGACCTTTGGGGGGTGTCATCATGAGTCGCTGTCGTCGATATCGAAAGCGGTTTGCCTGCGGTCATCGTGGCTTTGGACAATACTGCCATTGCTGCGCCGATCGCCAACGGCAGCAAACACAGAAGCAAAGCCAAAGGCAGGCTCAGCGTACTGCTAGAGCACTCCAGCGTCAACAGTGGCAGGCAACCTTTGCCCACGACTCCATTGACTTGCGCAAGCTGCCGCCCAAGATGGTTTTGAAAGTGCGCTCCTTACTAACGGCAATTGACCAAGGAGCGACCTATTGGCAACTCTCTGGCAAGCGTCTAATCGGCAGACGCAACCTAATCCGGATTCCTGTGAGCTACCGCTATCGTTTGCTATGCTGGGACAATGGAGAATCGCTTCAGCCACTACAGGTCATGTCTCATGAGGCTTATAACGCGATCGCCAGACATTCTCACCGCTATTTATCAGCGTTGAGCTATAGCAAACAGGCTTGATCTCGACACTCAGGACTGACGCATTTACGGTTTACTTAAATCAGGAAGCTAAGTCAAGACAGGCGTCATGCAATCTCTTTCAACCTCCTCACTCGCTGAATTTCTTGCCCAGCCTGATATCGAGGCG
>DBGGTD010000352.1:0-2093 GCA_051162585.1 Elainellaceae cyanobacterium | reverse complement strand
ACCCCAATATGCTCCAGTTATTTAAGGAGCTTGATATTGAAGATCGATTGCAATGGAAAGAGCATTCCATGATCTTCAACCAGCCTGACAGCCCAGGAACCTATTCTCGATTTGATTTTCCTGATATCCCAGCTCCGTGGAATGGGATTATGGCCATCCTTCGTAACAACGACATGCTGACCTGGGAGGAGAAGATCCGCTTTGGGGTAGGGCTTATTCCTGTGATACTCCGAGGGCAGACGTATGTCGAAGAAATGGATCGATATTCGTGGACAGAATGGCTTCAAAAGCATCGCATACCAGAGCGAGTCAATGATGAAGTCTTTATCGCGATGACAAAGTCTCTCAACTTTATTGGGCCTGATGATATTTCATCGACCATTATTCTCACGGCCATGAACCGCTTCCTTCAAGAAAAGAATGGGTCGAAAATGGCATTTCTTGACGGTGCCCCCACTGAGCGGCTTTGCCAGCCTCTGGCTGATTACATCATTGAGAGAGGTGGAGAAATTCGGTTAAATGCTCCTCTAAAACAGGTTTTGCTTAATGCTGACCATACGGTGCAGGGCTTTCTGATTCGCGGTTTGAAAGGCGCCGACGATGAGGTTGTATCTGCCGATGCCTACGTTTCAGCAATGCCGGTCGATCCTTTAAAGGCGATGATTCCGGCTCCTTGGCGAGAATTAGAATGCTTCAAAAAGCTGAACGGACTGGAAGGCGTTCCAGTCATCAATATTCACCTTTGGTTTGATCGAAAGCTTACCGATATCGACCATCTTTTGTTTTCCAGGTCATCATTGCTCAGCGTATATGCAGATATGAGCAACACCTGCCGAGAATATGCCAACCCAGATCGCTCGATGCTAGAGTTGGTCTTGGCACCAGCGCAAGAGTGGATCGGCAAATCAGATGATGACATTGTGTCTGCGACTCTGGCAGAACTTAAAAATCTGTTCCCTGACCATTTTGCAACGGACGCTCCTGCTAAGCTGCTGAAATATAAAGTCGTCAAGACTCCTCGCTCGGTTTATAAAGCAACGCCGGGTCGACAGCAGCATCGTCCGGGACAGATAACTCCCATCCCAAATTTCTTTCTGACCGGAGACTATACGATGCAACGATACTTAGCAAGCATGGAGGGCGCTGTACTTTCTGGTAAGCTTACAGCGCAGGTAATTAGCAGACAGCATGTAGCGGTCAGCAATCCGTCTGTTTCTGGATCTTCAAAACTTCAAGTGGCATCAAGCTAGTGTAGAAAGCTAAAGCTGTGTTTGAAGATTCACGTTGTTGAGCGCTGAGAGCTATAAGCTATAAGCTAATGGCTGATTGCTCCGATGTTTTTCGAGTCTGCGACGTAATGCTGCAATTGCCCGAATCTCCCCCTAAAACTAAGTTGGTACCTCTAGAGGACGCATACGAACTCTGTCGTCAAATTACTGCTAAGTACTCCAAGACATTTTACTTGGGTACATTATTGATGTCGGAAGAAAAACGCCGAGCCATTTGGGCTATTTATGTGTGGTGCCGTCGCACGGATGAGCTGGTCGATGGGCCGGGAGCCGCATCAACCACGCCTGCTACGTTAGATTGGTGGGAACAAAATTTAGAAGCGGTTTTTTCAGGGCATCCAGTTGATGATTTGGATGTGGCGCTTGTCGATACGCTGGAGCATTTTCCAATTGATATTCAACCCTTTCGCGACATGATCGAAGGGCAGCGTATGGATTTGTATCGCAGCCGATATCAAACCTTTGATGAGCTGAATCTCTATTGCTATCGTGTTGCTGGAACAGTGGGGCTAATGTCAACCGCTGTCATGGGAATTGATACCTCTCAGGCAACGGCTCCTTGGGTTGATCCGGCTGAGTTGCAGAGCCCAACCGATGAGGCGATCGCCTTGGGGGTTGCCAATCAGCTCACGAATATTCTGCGAGATGTCGGGGAGGATGCTCGTCGAGGTCGCATCTATATTCCGCTTGAGGATTTGGCTCTATTTAATTACTCCGAGCAAGATTTGCTTAATGGAGTCATTGATGAGCGGTGGCAAGGACTGATGCGGTTCCAAATTCAGCGGGCTCGAAAGTTTTATGCTA
>DBGGTD010000351.1:0-8616 GCA_051162585.1 Elainellaceae cyanobacterium | reverse complement strand
CCCCACAATTTCAGATCGACAAGAAGCTGAAAAGCAGCCTGGGCCGTCTGATCTCGGTCTAAATCGACCAGAGTTTCGATTGCTGGAGATCGATGAGTCGCGTCTTCTCCTAGAGTAGCGAATCTCTCTAAGGCGTGGATGCGCGGGCGATCGCTATCTTGCCACTCTACATCTTCATTTGCGAGGGCGCGATAAACCCGATCTAAAAACGACTGTCTCTCTGAAAGTCGCTGGGCTTCCATTTCAAGCTGATGCTTGAGCTCGGCCACTTGCGCTTGAGATCGAGGTTCGTAGCGATCGCCCTTTTGCTTAAAAAACAGCTTGTCTTCAGATAGCAGACAATGAGCAGCATAACATGCCTCTGGTGTTTGCTCTGAGAACAGCAGCCCCGCTAACGCAGCCGGATCAACCGCCTCACTTTCTTCAACCAGCAATTCCCAAGCAACTTCAAGGCTGGACGGATCGAGATAGGGCTGAACACGTTTCAAAAAGCCAGAAATATCATTGGGCTTATAGGTTTGCCCCTCAACCTGATACGAGACTTGGCGAGGGTGAAGCGTATAAGACTGCCCTCGCTCATCTGTAACCACCCAATTTTTTTTGCCTTCTGGGTGATCTACGACCGCCAAATGGCGATCGCCATGTACCCGACATTCAACTAACGTTCCCTTATCCATGGCGATGCCACGCTAAAATTCCAGCAGTTTATCCCTAAATCCTCCCTGGGATGAGATAAAAACGATCCCGATCTAGCTGCGTCTATCCTTCTCGATTGATGAACGGAAGCAGTGCAAGAAGTCTGGCACGCTTAATTGACTGAGTCAAATGCCGCTGCTGCTTTGCAGTCAGACCTGTAATCCGACGGGGAAGAATTTTTCCTCGCTCGGTGACAAATCTTCGAAGCAGCTCAACATCTTTATAGTCAATTGGCTGCTTTGGATCAATAGGAGAAACGCGACGACGATAGTAAGCCATAATTCAACAATTTGTAATCAACAATTCGATAGTGCAGTCAAATGCTTTGAGGGAGAAGGGTAGACCCACATAGATCAAACTCGCTAGAGTCACATGGTCTGCAATGAATAATTGGGTTGAGGCGCAAGCAGCCAATCGCGCCACATTCACTTAGCCAGAATCGACTGCTGACGGCACTGCAAACCATTTGCGTCGGGCACCTGCAACACGTCCATTTATTTAATTTCTTTATGCACCGTGTGCTTATTGCAGTGGGGGCAAAATTTCTTGAGCTCCAAGCGACTGGTTGTGTTACGACGATTCTTCGTTGACGTATACCGAGATACGCCAGGAGTTCGCTTGTCGGGATTGGTGCGACACTCGGTGCACTCTAACGTGATGATAATGCGGATACCCTTAGCCATAGTTCTATGCTGCTGTGATTTGAATCAGATTTGAGGTTTAGACACAAACTCTTATTTTCTCATACGTTTCCGCATATATGCAATAAGTTGTTTGGTCTTTAAGTCTAGCGAATATCCGCGTTGGGCTTCTACGATTCTGGTATTGGCAACCTGATCGTGAACAGCGCGTTGTTGGGTGCGATCAAGATAGGCACCCCCACAATCTGCAAGGACAGGCAAAAATAGCAGCAGTGACCAGGCCGCAGTTAGGCTGAGGTTGGCAAGTCCGATCAGGGTACATAACGCACCGAGTCCGGCGATCGCCTCTCGTTTAGTTAACTCCTTTAAACCCGGTGTACCTCGATAAAACTTAGTATCGACCACTCGCATGTCAAGCGCCCAACGGCCCAAACTCTGTCCGTGATTTTGAGCCGTAACAATGACTCGTAATGCTAGCCAGGCGATCGCAAATACAAAAGCCTGAGCCGCTATGCTACCACTCAGCAACGAACTTACAAGCGCTGCGGCAACGAAGTCGATTCCAAATGCTACTCCGCGTCGCCAAAAAGGGACTTTTAGATAATCAGGACGGGCAAGTTCAGAACCAGGGCGCATGAGAATTTAGCCAGCTATTGATTCCATTTTATAGTCCTACGGGCGTCAGGTTTGTGTGGTGAGCCCCCGCGCCGCGGGGGCTCACCACACGTTCAACGGCCTAATGCGAGAGCGTACGGTTTTAGAATTTATCCTAGACACGTATGAGCGATCGGGATGAACGAACTCGATGACCAGATGCCTCCTATGATGACTTTATAGTAAGCCAATCGAGCGATGATCATGCTACCTGCGAACGAGGCAGAAAAAATAATTCTTGACCGAGTAGTCCCACTAAGTGCGCACCAAGATGTAGAAACAATCGGGCTATCTGCTGCCTATGGGCGAGTGTTAGCAGCGTCTGTGACTAGCTCACTTGATTTTCCCCATTGGGACAACTCAGCAATGGATGGCTATGCGGTTCGCTTCGCAGATGTGACGGAGTGCAGTCCAGAGCATCCAGCGGACTTGACTATCGTAGAAGAGATTCCGGCAGGGTATCAGCCTCAGCAAATGATTCAACCGGGTCAAGCGGCCCGAATTATGACGGGAGCGGTAATGCCGACCGGGGCTGATACTGTTGTCATGCAGGAGAATACCCGCCGAGACAAAGACCGGATTATGGTTTTCTCAGCGCCAGACTTTCAATCCTTTGTGCGCCACCAGGGTTCGTTTTATCAGGCTGGGCATTCATTATTACCGGCTGGTATTCGCCTTTTGGCACCTGATATTGCAGTATTAGCTGCTGCCCAGTGCGTCAATGTCCCGGTATTTCGTCGTCCGCGCGTTGCTATTCTTTCGACCGGTGATGAGCTTGTAACGCCCGATCAACTGTTAAGACCGGGGCAAATTGTTGATTCTAATCAGATTGCGCTAGCGGCACTCGTGGCCTCGATCGGAGCAGAACCCATCGACTTGGGGATTATCCCAGACAGGCCAGAGGCGCTCAAAGAGGCGATCGCCTATGCTCGTTCCCAGGCTGATATGATTCTCTCCTCGGGAGGGGTGTCTGTGGGAGATTATGATTATGTCGATCGCATCTTGGTTGAGTTGGGAGGCGATATCCATGTGCGATCGGTTGCCGTGAAACCTGGTAAGCCTCTGACAGTCGCTACGTTTGGGAGCCAGAATACAGAATTAGCATCTCAACGCCAAGACACTATTCTCAATGGGGCATCCTCGATCTCCTCCACTCTCTATTTCGGGCTTCCGGGCAATCCTGCGTCTGCTTTGGTGAGTTTTTGGCGATTTGTTCAGCCTGCCCTGCGGAAGCTATCTGGAATGTCTGATTCATGGAGTCCAACGATTGTAAAGGGGCGATCGCGCCATGACCTGAAATCAGGGGGGCAACGTGAAACATATCTCTGGGGGCGGGTCAATAGTGTTAAGGGAGCATACGAATTTCAGCTTCCAGGAGGAAGCCATAGCTCTGGCAATCTTATTAACTTAGCTCAAACCAATGCTCTAGCCATTGTTCCAATCGGGGAAACGACGATTTCTGCGGGACAGCCTGTTCAAATCATGCTCATTTAGGCCTATCCAATTTGATCAGAGCATGATATCCGCAGACGAGGGATGTTATAGTAATCTACTGTTTGTCATCTATGCCGATGTGGCTCAGTGGTAGAGCACTCGATTCGTAATCGAGCGGTCGCGGGTTCAAATCCCGCCATCGGCTTCGATTCCTACAACCCCATATAAAGGGCTGTAGGAATCAGGGATACGCCTAGCCAATCTTCTAGGTCTTAACCTTGGGTGTAATCAAGTCGCTGAATCGGGACTTTTTCGTCCACTTTGGGTGTAAATTGGGCGTTAAAGAGAGGGCACCCACATGACCGCTGCAAAAGCTGCAAGGGCCTCGTCTGACAAAGCTTCTAAAGGTACCGTTCAGGTCATCATTTCCAATGACCGCCTCTGACCGCCTCTAACTGAGGTTTCGTGCGGCCCAAAAAAAAGGGGCCATGAAGGTCAGTGCGACGAGTTGAGGTCGTTCGAAGACGATAAGGGCAAAAAGCAGTGGGTGTGGCTAGCGCTGGATGAGCATACCCGAGAAATTATCGGAGCACATGTGGGTGACCGTAGCTGGGAGAGTGCAAAGCCGCTATGGACCTCGTTGCCGACGGTCTACTGACAGTGCGCTGTCATATACACCGACGATTGAGAGGCATACCAAGGAGTATTGCCCCAAAAGCGGCATCAGGGCGCATCCCGATTTTGCGAAAACCCTCTTGCCCTTGAGACTGCTTCTCAATCGCTCGCAGTAACTCTCGAATAGTCATTGCGAACGCTAGTCGAGTCATTGCAAAGGCTGGTCGAGTCATTGCGAAGGCTAGTCGAGTCATTGCGAACGCAGTGAAGCAAACTCTGAATGACTCATTCGGGATGCTCTCTTCTTTGCTAATTACCTGCGAAATGTGCGTTACGCCGTATTTCAGAGATTTATAGAACCATTAAGCGAATCATCGCTAGGCAGCATGGGGCGATCGCTTGGAAATCAATTAAATATCAGGTCAACGCTTATGACTAGCTCGGAGTTCTAAACGAAACAGCCACACCATCAATGCAACGACACCGACTTGTAGAGCAAAATTTGGAAGAGCATTCTCCACATTTCGTCCGGCAATGAGTTGAGACAAAAAAACAAACGCCCCAATTAATCCAGATGCTCCGCAAACCACATAGACAAATTGCCTTAACCCTCGATAGGGAGCCTTTAACTCTGCTTTTAATCGAGCAATTTCTTCAGAACTCAAGTTAGAACGATTCGAGCGGTCTGAAGATTTATCGTTGGGAGGAGTCATGTAGTATTCCTAACTTTATCAGCACCCTACCACAAGCGTTTTCCGCGTGGATGAATCGTCTTCCAATTGGTTCGAGCCATCGCAAGCTGAGCATCCGATACTTTAGCTCCGGTTAGATCCGCTCCACACAGATTGGCTCCTCGAAGGTTGGTATTGCTGAGGTGGGCATAGCTCAAGTTGGCGCCGCGCAAATCGGCTCGGCCTAGGTCAGCATTCATCAAAAATGCGCCCACCAGGTTAGCATCCTTCAGGCTTGCCTGATTCAGATTGGCTTGCGCCAAATCAGCTTCACCCAGATCGGCCTTCTGAAAATTTGCGCCACTGAGTTTTGATTGATGCAGATTTGCCTGATGAAAGTTGGCTCCAGATAGTTGAGCCTCTTGCAAATTGAGTAAGCTTAGATCGCGATGCGCAAAGTTACGATGCCCTCTAGCATACGCATCTAAAATCTGCCGTTCATCGAGTTTGTTGATAGTTGAAATTGGTTTATTCGTTCGTCCCGACGAATTTCCCGACGCTGTAGACGGATGAGGTCGGTTTCCTTTTCGAGACGAGTCTATCTGGAAGCTGGTTGAACCTGACGAGTTTCTTATTTTTCGGGCGCGAATCTGTGCCGCAAGTCTGGCAGTCGGGGTTGATGGTGGAATTGGGCTCGAAAGATTATCTGAGTTGTAGTCAGAATTTTTGGACGAGGGCGGATTTGGGCGAGACACCATACTCTCTGCCAAACTGTCCATATATGGAACCAAGTCAAGGGCTCTGAGAACTTCTGCCGCCGATTGATAGCGATGCCGAACGGACACCTCTAGCATTTTCGTCAGAACGTCCGCAAAATGGTCGCTAACGTGCACATAATCTTGCCACAGCACTTCGCCTGTTGCCGTGTCGTAATCCATGTCTTTGGGCGCTTTGCCCGTGAGCAGATAAATGCACGTGACACCTAATGCATACACATCACTGGCATAGGTTGGGCGCATTGCCATCTGTTCGGGGGGGGCATAGCCTGGGGTGCCAATTGCGTATGCCGTCAGTGCCGTTTGCTCAGATGCGCCTGCGCGAGTTGGCGTAATGCGGTCTTTAACCGCTCCAAAGTCAATGAGTACTAATTTTTTATCTTGATAGCGACGAATCAAATTTGCCGGTTTAATGTCTCGGTGAATGACTTGCTGGCTATGAATGTAGTGGAGCATCGGCAAGACTTCGCTGAGAAACTGCTTGACTCCTGCTTCGCTAAATGGCCCCGATCGCTTGACCTCTTGCTGGAGCGTTGAACCACTGATAAATTCTTGAACCAGGTAAAATTCTTGATTGGCATCAAAATAATCGAGCAGTCTGGGAACTTGGGGATGATCGCCAATTTTTCCGAGCGTTTTGGCTTCTCGATCAAACAGGTCTCTCGCCATCTTCAGAACATGGGGCGACGAAGCAGCAGGTCTTAACTGTTTGATGACGCAATTGGGATGACCAGGCAACGATTCATCAATTGCCAGAAATGTTGCTCCAAACCCTCCATGCCCTAGCGCTCGAATAACTCGATAGCGATCGCGTAGCAGTAGCGTAGAGCCACAGGCTTGGCAAAATTCTGTGTGAGCCAAATTTTCAGGATGAGGGCAGGCTGAGTTCAAACAGTAGCTCATTCCACATTACTCGCTTTATCGCGCACCAAAGTGTCAACCCTCGTAACCTGTATCAACAGACCCACAAATCTGGATGCTTGCCCAAAGTTTGACACGATGATTCCATTATCTTGGCAGGAAAGGCAGAATGCAGCCCCATTCTTGCGGGAAATCTCTTAAAGAATTGCTGAAGTTATTTTGATTTTGATTGAAATCTTAGTAAAAGCCCATACATTCACCTTATTTGGAAAGCAAGATTAATTACCTTTACGTCATCCCCAACGCGTTATCCAGAAACTAAGAGGAATTTCGCGTCTGGGCAGTAGAATAGTGGGCGTAGCATAACTTAACTGGCTGAAGAGCACGCGAGGCAATGCGCATCTCACTAAACTGGCTATCTGAACTAGTAGATCTAACGATGACCCCTGACGAGTTAGCGGAAACGCTAACGATGGCAGGGTTTGAAGTCGAAGACATTGAAGACCGACGCGCCTGGGCAAATGGGGTGGTGGTTGGCAAAGTTTTAGACTGTAAAGCACACCCTAATGCGGATAAGTTGCGCGTGTGTACGGTCGATATTGGTCGCGATACTCCTTCAACAATTGTTTGCGGAGCGTCTAATGTCAAGGTGGATACGTTTGTACCTGTTGCGACCATTGGGACGTATTTGCCTGTTGTCGACTTAAAGATTCGACCTAGAAAATTACGTGATGTTCCGTCTGAGGGCATGATCTGTTCGTTAGCTGAATTGGGCTTGGCTAAGGAGTCAGAGGGGATTCACATATTTTCTGAGGCAAATCTTAAGCCAGGAGACGATGCTCGACCCTTCTTAGGGTTAGATGACGTGGTGCTAGACCTCACGTCAACCGCAAATCGAGCGGATGCACTCAGCATGGTGGGGATTGCTCGTGAAATTTCGGCAATTATGGGTGCTCAGCTTCATCTCCCTGATGTGCCGCCGGTGTCTATTCAGACTCAAGGTCGTGAGTTAGCTGTTAATGTAGCCGAATCCCAAGCTTGTCCGGCCTACATCGGCACTCAGATTGAAAACGTTGCGATCGCCCCGTCTCCTCGATGGCTTCAGCAGCGATTACAAGCGTCGGGCATTCGCCCCATCAATAATGTGGTTGATGTTACTAACTATGTTTTACTCGAATGGGGACAACCGTTGCACGCCTTTGATGCCGATCGCCTTTCCCAGGTTGCGGGTCACGATTCGTTGACAATTGGAGTGCGATTTGCCCATTCAAACGAGTCGCTGAAAACTCTGGATGGGCAGGTGCGTAAACTGTCTGAGCAGACCTTGTTGATCACGGCTAATGATAAACCTGTTGCTTTAGCCGGTGTCATGGGTGGGGAAGACACTGAAGTCCATACCGGAACGACCCGCCTAGTCTTGGAAGCTGCAATTTTTGACCCGGTGGCGACTCGCCGCTCTGCTCGAAGTCAAGGGCTACGGAGTGAAGCATCGACCCGGTATGAACGCGGGGTCAATCAGGCGGAATTAGATTTGGCATGTCGCCGTGCGCTATTGCTGATGTGTGACCTGAGTGGTGGAAAACTACTAACGCAGGCGATCGCCGATCATCGTCCTGATTTTGCTTCATTTTCTCGAACGATCGAACTTCGCTTAGAGCGGATTAACCACGTTTTAGGGCCGATTGCCGTTACACAGTCAGTGAATGGAGTAGGGCCTTCATCTACACCGGATATAGAGCCCGGTGAACTCACTGCGGGAGATGTAGAGCATGTGCTCACGGCGCTAGGATGCCAGCTCACGCCAGCGAGCCAGCCAAACGTCTGGATGGTGAGCGTTCCACCCTATCGATATCGAGATTTGGAACGCGAAATTGACCTCATTGAAGAGGTCGCTCGTCTCTATGGATATAACAAGTTTTGCGACACCTTGCCCGACAAATCGGAGCTTGGATATCTTTCAATCGATTATGCTCTAACCCGAGAAATCCGAACGGCATTCCAGGCAGTCGGCTTAACGGAGCTTATTCATTATTCTCTCGTCCGACCCGGCTTTACCAATCAAATTGAGCTTGCCAATCCCCTATTCGCTGAATATTCTGCGTTGCGCACCGAACTCCTACCCGGTTTGATTGATGCATTTCAATACAACTTGGAGAAAGGATGCGGTGCGCTAAACGGGTTCGAAGTTGGCCGAGTGTTTTGGCGCGCTGAAGATGGGTTTGACGAAGCAGATCGGGTCGCGGGGATTATCGGAGGCGATACCCGATA
>DBGGTD010000350.1:0-6146 GCA_051162585.1 Elainellaceae cyanobacterium | reverse complement strand
GCCTTTGCAAACCACGGCAGCAAGACGCCGATTCCAATAATAGGGGGGAATAAGGGAAACCTGAGACCGCTCGCGCCGCTAAACCAAAACTGAATTGGATGAACGCCAAAATATTCTCGCCGTCCCTCTGGCTGAAATTCTGGCATCGCTTTCATCTGCTCAGCGGTGACCAGATCTCCTTCCTGGTTAGACACGCCTGCTGAAAACACCAACAGCATGAACCCAGCAATGGCGATCGCCCCCAGCCAGACTGCATAGGTACTTTGACGTGAACGCTTTACAGAAAAACCTTTCCATTGAATCAATCGCAAGTTTAATATCCCAACTTCAACGAGCATGAGTTGGGGGTAAAACAGTCCTTGCAGGAAAATCGTCATCAAGCACGGGATGGGCGATCGCCTGACTAGGTAATACAAAAAAGCAGCAAACAGAGGATACACAAACGCCCTAGGCGTTGCCGACACTAAGTCGTCTTTGAGCCAAATATTTTGATTAAAAATTAGCGCGACCAACACCCCACTCATCGGCACAGGCAACAGATAGTGCGCCACATGAACCAGATAGACGGTCGCAATGATGGCTAAGCCAAGGGGTAGGAGTTTGGCGAACACGAGGGGAGCAATCCCGATGTGAGCCATCAGCCCATACACTCCCTGAAAGCCAATAGATTGAATTGCTGAATAGTAGTCTGCAATTACATCATGGGCAAACAATTGCGGATCGACAAACCGCTGAAGCCAAACAATATGAAGTCGAGCATCGTCTTGAACAACATACCGTTGGCTAAACGCATGCTGAATCGCCAGTAGCCCATAATACAGCGGAGTCACAAGGCTCAGACATAGCCATCCCCAGCGAACCGGGTGAGGGCGATCGCGCTCGATTGGGATGGGATTAAACCCCTGATGAAACCAATCCATAGATTAATGTACTTAGATTTGAGATGAAGTTTGCTGCATAAATCATCCGTTTTAATCAATGCAAGGATATGATATGCACGAAGTTGCGCCGATTGGATTCAATCTAGCGTTATGCCACGGTCTGCCTCACCGGATTTTGCCTCAGCCAAACGAGGAATCAGCCCATGAGGAATGATGCTCAGACATTTTGGCTGGAGAGCTTGAGGTCTGCAAGCCATTATAATCAGTGGATTTTTTCTCAAATCTATCCATATCTGGGCGATCGCATTTTAGAAGTGGGCTGCGGCAATGGCAACTTCACAGAACTCCTCGCGCACGCCTGTTCTCACCTAGTCGCCATCGACCATAACGAACACTACGTTCAAACGGCGATCGCCCGACTCCCTCCGACCTCAGACGTTCACGTCTTGACGGCTGATGTCACTCAGCTTCGATGGCATCAGCCTTTTGATACGATCATCATGCTCGACGTGCTAGAGCACATTGCCGATGACGTTGACCTGCTGCATCAGCTCAATCAGTGCCTCATCCACAACGGCAAGCTAATTCTCAAAGTGCCTGCCCTTAATGCGCTCTACACTCCAATGGATTCGGCAGTTGGGCATCATCGTCGCTATTCTAAATCGAGGTTGATCCAAATATTACAGGGTGCGTCATTTCCCGATTTAGAGACGTGGTATTTCAATGTGGCAGGTATTCCAGGCTGGTGGTTCAATGGCACTGTGTTGGGGCGCACCACTCCGCTTCAACACCATGTCAGTTGGTTTGATCGAGCCGTGCCGCTACTCCGCCATGTGGAGTCTAAAATCCCGCCTCCGGTTGGGCTATCCTTGTTTGCAGTTGCGACAAAATCTGCCGAATCATTCACTAGGTAGCTGCCCCCATGCTGTCTCAATTCACTCAAGATCTCACGCTGGTTGATCTACTGCGCGATCGCGCCCAAGGTCAGCCCCACAAAACAGCCTATACCTTTCTCAAAGATGGGGAAACTCTTGCCCACAGCATTACCTATCATGAGCTAGATCACCGTGCTCGGGCGATCGCCGCCTATCTCAATGCGACCCTTTCCCCGGGCGATCACGCGCTGCTAGTTTATCCCTACGATGCCGGCATTGAGTTTATTACGGCCTTTTTAGGCTGTCTATATGCCGGAATGATCGCGGTGCCCAGTCACGCGCCCCGCAACCGCTATGCCTTCTCTGACTTGTCAGGACGACTCGTATCATCGGGAGCACGGGCAGTCCTCACGCCATCCGCTCTGCAAGCAAAACTCAGACAGCAGTTTAGCAATGCCGACAACGCCTCCTCTTTCAAAGACGTACACTGGATTGTTGCGGATGCTATTCCTGACGAGGCGGCATCCAATTGGGTCGCTCCCAACGTAGACATGGATGCCGTAGCGTTCCTGCAATATACCTCCGGGTCGACGGGCACCCCCAAGGGCGTCATGATCACCCACCGTAGCCTTCTGCACAATCAGCGTCTGTTACAAATGGCGTTTGGGCACACCGACGCATCGATTGGAGTTGGCTGGTTGCCGATGTTTCACGACATGGGGTTGATTGGCAACGTTCTCCAAGCGCTATATCTCGGAACCTCATGCATTCTGATGTCTCCCATTGCATTCATCCAAAAACCGATTCGATGGCTACAGGTCATTTCAAACTATCGAGCAACCACCAGCGGAGGCCCCAATTTTGCCTACGATTTGCTCTGCCGTCAGGTGAGCGATCGCCAGCGTTCACAGCTCGACCTCAGCAGTTGGGAGGTAGCCTTTTCAGGCGCTGAACCGATTCGAGCAGAAACCCTCGATCGATTTGCGGCCAAGTTTGCCCCGTGCGGCTTCCGGCGGGAGGCATTTTATTCGTGTTATGGCATGGCAGAAGCCACCCTATTTATTACGGGCGGAGAAAAGACGCTCCCACCCCGAATCTGCCATATCGACGAGGGTGCGTTAGAAAAAGATCAGGCAATAGTGACGAAGGCATCCCATCCTCGAAGTCGCGCCATCGTCAGTTGTGGGCACACGTGGTTGGATGGCAAGCTGGCGATCGCCCATCCCGAAACGCTGGCGCAGTGTGCTCTGGGACAGATTGGCGAAATTTGGGTATCTAGTTCAGGATTGGGAAACGGGTATTGGAATCAGCCTGAGCTAACGCAGCACACCTTTCAAGCTCGCTTAAAAGATCTCCAGAACGACACTCCGGATGAACCCTTTCTTAGAACAGGCGATTTGGGGTTTATCAATGACGGTGAGCTGTTCATTACGGGGCGGCTGCACGACGTTTTGGTATTTTGGGGGCTCAACCATTATCCAGACCATATCGAACAAACCGTCGAAGCCTGTCATTCTGGATTTTGTGCCAACAGTGGAGCCGCCTTTGCAATTCCGATTAACGGCAACAATCGGCTTGTCGTGGTTCAAGAAGTCAAACGACAGGATCGCAACCGGATAAGGGCGGCTGATGTGGCAGAAATTATTGGCTGGAATGTCTTCGACCAGCACTTTATTGATGTCTATAGTATTGTCTTGGTCAAGCCAGGTGGTATTCCCAAGACGCCGAGCGGCAAAATTCAGCGTCGTGCCTGCCGAGACAAGTACTTGAACGGAGAATTAGAGATCCTTGACGAATGGCGATCGCCCCACGATGCGCCCCATGATATCTCGTCGATGATCAGACGCTACATGAATCCCATGATTCACATCAAACGCTATTGGGCTACTCTAAGGCAACACTACAGGCTGTAAGACCCGTTCTCGATTTTCGATTTTCGATTTTGGATGGACGAGCACAAGCCCTGATTGAATTCCAGCCTGTTTATCGGTAGCCCTTACTTTGATGAATCGATATAGTAGGATGGGCACTGCTCAACCTACTACTGGTACAGGGTTTGCGTAAGTCCTATTGGTATAAGACCCATCCACCTTTATTTCGACGAACACACGTGTTTTCTCTCTCGTCCCATCTCCTCATGCTGAGGTGGCGAAAAAGACGGCGCGATCGCCCCTAGCGAAATCAATGCAGACTGCTGAGCACCCGTGAGCCCTTGAATGCCTGATATATCCATCCCCGCATAAATCTTGTCGGCATTGAGAATAGTCCGGCAGTTGCCCGTAGGGAGATGCCACAGTCGAACAGTTTCATCTTGGCTCCCGCTAATCACTGTTCTACCATCCCCGCTAAATGCGACCGACCATGCCAAGTTGGTATGCCCGTGCAGATTTCGGTAGCAGGTGCCTGTTTGAAGGTCCCAGATTTTTACGGTGCGATCGCTGCTGGCACTGGCAATTTTGCGACCATTGGGGCTGAAGGCAACTGACCAAACCCGACTAGTGTGCCCATAAAATGTTTGCACACACGACATTTGACGGATATCCCAAAGCTTTACGGTATGGTCGCCACTTCCAGTCGCAATCAGTTGACCATCTGGGCTAACCGCCACCGCCCACACCCAGGCATCATGCCCCTTCAGTGTTTGCAAACATCGGTGTGTCGTCAGATCCCAAATCTTTGCGGTCTGGTCGTAACTGCCCGTCACGAGGTGGTGCCCCGTCGGGCTAAACGCGACCGAGCAGACCCAACTGGCATGTCCTTTCAACGTCGTCATACAGCGCCCAGATTCGACATCCCAAAGCTTAACGGTACTGTCTTCACTACCGCTCGCAAGGGTTTTTCCATCGGGGCTGAAGGCAACTGACCAAACCCGACTAGTGTGTCCATCAAGCGCCTGCACGCATTCTCCCGTCTCAATATTCCATAGCTTTACGGTTTGGTCATCGCTGCCGCTGGCAAGGAGATGATCTGATCGAACTGCCACCGAACAAACCGAGCTGGTATGCCCGCGAAGAACTCGATAGGGGCGATCGCTCGGATGCCTGCCGATTTTCCACACCGTAATGGTGGCGTCGTCATTACCGCTTGCGATGATTGAGTCTGCTCTCCAGCGGGTCATGGTGGGTTGGGGGTCTACTGCAACTGCCCAAACCCGGTTGGTATATCCGTGCAAGGTTCTACTACACCGGCGATCGCCAACATTCCAAAGTTTAACCGTATGATCTCCACTACTGCTGGCAAGAATGTGCCCATCGGGGCTGAAGGCGACCGATCGAATCCAGTTGGTATGTCCATGTAGGGTGTATAAACACGTCCCAGACTCGATATCCCATAGCTTTATCGTTTTGTCTTCACTACCGCTGGCTAGACTCTTGCCATCGGAGCTGAAGGCGATCGCGCGAATCCAGTTGGTATGTCCATTCAAGGTCTGGGAGCAGGTGCCTGTCTTGATATTCCAAACTCTTACAGTGCGATCGCTACTGCTGCTGGCTATATGCTCACCATCAACGCTGGTAGCCACTGACCAGACCCGGTCGCTATGCCCTGAGAGCGTTTGATCGCAGTTGCCCGTTGCTAGATTCCATACTTTGATAGTTTGATCCTCGCTGCCGCTAATGAGAGTTGTTCCATCAGGGCATAAGGCGATCGCCCGAACCCAGCCCACATGCCCTGTTAGGGTGCGTTGACAGATACCCGTGGTTAGATCCCACACCTTGATGGTGTAGTCTTCGCAACTGCTCAACACGGTGTTGCCGTCTGCACTAAACACCAGAGACGACACTTGCCCGACATGACCCTCTAAGGTCTGTTCGCATTGCCCTGTTCGCAGATTCCAAACTTTAATCGTCTGATCATCGCTGCCGCTTGTAATGCGAGTGCCGTCAGGACTGACAGCTACAGACCAAATCCAACCGTCATGCCCCTTACAGATGTGCTGCAACTGCCCCGTCAATCGGTTCCAAATCCGCACCTGACCCTCAGCATCTCCGGTGACTAAAAGCTGACCATCTGGGCTAAAGGCGATCGCCAGCGGCACCCCAAAACTTTCTGTAAATGCAGATTGAGAAACGTGAGCACGCGCCAGATTGACGCCATGCAGTTCACCGCGCAAGTCGGCCTGTCGAAGCGCGAGATGAGACAGGTCATAGCCATCGAAGCATACCCCAAGCTGACGCAATAGGTTAACGAGATTCCCTCCTGCATAGCCCACGTCATGAGGTGTGGTTCCTCGCAGGCTCGACAGCACGTCTACCAAATGCTGTTCGACAGCAGTAGATGCTCCCCAAATCGTGTGTAGCTGATTGAGAACGGGCTGGGCAATCGAGAATGCTTGCGCGTCTCGAATATAATCGGGGGCTTGCGCTTTTAAGACGGCATAACGAGAAATCGA
>DBGGTD010000349.1:0-5439 GCA_051162585.1 Elainellaceae cyanobacterium | reverse complement strand
GCTGGAGAGCATTGGCGCGGTCATGCAGAAGCTTGCTACCGTCCCCAAGGGAGATGTCGAGCCGCTTGTATCAGATGATTGCCCTGAAGCAGAGCAGATTCGCAACCGCCGCCCAGAGTCTAACGAGAGCTAGTATAGCCTTACGCTTTCGCGTTATGACGCTGAACGTGTGTAGAACCCGCGCGCCGCGCGGGTTCTACACACAAACCTGAGCCCGTAGGGCTATAGTTGCGATTCTCTTCTGCTCAAGTCCGCTTAAGGGAATTGCTTAATCTTTAGTCATCGGCTTCGATACGAGGACGCTCTAACGCGGAACTTAAGGATTCAAATTCGGGGCAATATCCATCGGGAGTCACCTTAAAGCCAAATAGCGGAGAAGCTTGATTCCAGCATCGCTGTCCTCGGTAATGCAGGCAATTTCTGCAGCACTCTAAGCTCGCTGGCAATGGCAGCGATGCACCCTGGTTAAGAATTTCTTGCTGAGGTAGCCCCCTCAAAACCAGTTCATCCCCTTGCCAACGCGCCTCAACCAGCCCAGTGTCAGCAAAGTTTTGCCATCGCGGATCAGACATAATCGCATCAGGCAGCGTGAGCATTGCAATTGTTTCTAATTCGGTTAGTTCACCCTCGTATTTAGCGTCTGGAGGCGCTGGTTGAAGAAACATTTCTCCGATGGGTAACTCTACACGAGTTCCAGCGGAGGGTAGATGAAGCTGATACCGATTTTGCAGCTCCTCTAGGCTGGTTAAATCGGCAAGATAGGCGGGCGCCCCATGAATGAAGATGACATGTTGAGGGCGAATATTGTGAATTAGCTGCGTGGTACTTGGACCATCACAATGATCGCCTAGAAAATACGAATCAAGGATGAGATGATTTGATTCGACTTGAGTTTGCAGATTCTCAGATTGACGAATTGCGTTGTGAACAGACGTCTCAGTTAAACCGATTTGTCCTGGCTTTTGGGGAAGCAGCAGCAACCACGAGCGATCGCCAGGACAGCAAAAGTGTTCAAGCTCTGAGCCCCGATCAGTCAGAATAACGCATGGTGTGTTAGGCGGAGAAACAGGCGGTAGGTCGTGATGGTCAGGGGGTTGTAGACGTCGGACGCGCGGGCGAATTCGTTCATCCCAGAAGAGCGGCTGATGTCGAGCAAAGTTTTGGACAGTACTGGGAAAGTATGGCAGTAAGTCAAGATAAGCATCACATCCCGCGGCAATGCTGCCATCTACCCAGATATCTATATCGCGCCCAGTAAAATGATGATGGCTCCGAAGCAGCATTAGCAGTTCTTGAGCAAGACCTAACGTGGGAGTAGGCAATAATACAGACTGGCCGTTTGATAGGGCTCGATTGATTTTTTCGGCTAGCTGATTTTCTTGCTGACGGCGGCGGGGATGTCGACCCGTGCCATAGCTGCCTTCAACGATCAGAACATCCGGTTTGATGCCGCGCAACTCTTCTAATGGCAACCCCTCGACCAAACGAGAGTTTGACAATAAAAAATCTCCCGTATAAAAAACGGTATAGGATCGTTCTCCCGATTTATATGTAAGCAGAATGGAGGCTGCTCCTGGCAGATGACCTGCAGGCCACAGTTGAGCAGTCAAGCCATCTTTAAGCTCAATGGGCGATCGCCACGGCAACGGCTGACAAAACTGGGGAACGTCTTGATTCAACCAATTGAGAGGCAATAAACGGGTTGTTACTTCACTGGCATAGATTGGCAGCGTTGGACATGCATGATGCAACCCAAGCAATCCTCTTGCATGGTCGGCATGAGCATGGGTACAAAATACTAAGTCAGCCGGGCAGGGGGTTTTCGAATCGTTGTCAATGATGCGTAACGGGTCGATCAGCCCACAGTCTAGTAATATCTGATACGGGCCCATTTGCATTTGCAAACAAACCCCCTCGTCGGCGTGACCGACTGCATAAGACAAGCATTCCAGCTCAATCACAATTTAGATTCCTTGCAGACACCAGAGTAAAGCCAAGCTCCGGAATGGTAAATTAGCCGATACCGCTGCTTGCTGAAGGGCTGAATCTAATGGGCTGAACCATTGCCATGATAATTATCTGTGTCGTAGAATCCGTTGCGGGTTCCAAAAAAAAGACACGACACAATGAAAATCGGAGTCAATGCCAAAAAAATCAATTTAATATCCATATATTCGCTCTTGCCCGTAATTGCAGACTCGCTCTAAGTTTCATAATAAATCAGTATGCTCTGATTTAAAGAGGTTTCAATGTTGATGAGAACAGCGATTCGACTTAGCTGATCTAACTGAACTGGCTAATGGAGACGGTTCATTACGATAGTGAAAGGTTTTAATGTCTTGACTTAATCCTATCAGATTACGCTAGAGGTTAATCTCTCATATAGCCCTACGGGCGCAAATAGCGGAGATGTCTGCCCAAATTACAGTGTCGATGCGGGTAACACGTCGTGTAGCGTCTTCAACAGTGTCTCTGCTGTGTAGGGTTTAGGCAAAAACGCTTTTACACTCGTGCCCGCCGATTCAGCCGATGAACGGTTTGACGATAAACCACTGACTGCAACAATTTTGACCCGTGGGTTGATTGCCTGCAGCGATCGGATAGTGGTGGGGCCGTCTGCATTAGGCATCATCATGTCTACTAAGACCGCATTGATATCACTCTGATTTTGAGTGTAAACCGATAGGGCTTCAATGCCATCTTGGGCCGTTATCACTCGGTAGCCATGGGTTTCTAGAAGGGTTTTTGTAATATCACAGACCGATTTTTCATCATCTACCACGAGAACTAATTCTCCGTGTCCGGGGGGTAGTTTAGACCGAATCGTTTGACTCATTTGGGGTTGGGCGATCGCCACGGCAGGTAAATAGACGCGAAACTCTGTGCCGCGATCGACCTCGCTATACACCTGGATAAAGCCGTGGTGGCTCCTGATAATACCGACTGCTGTTGACAACCCTAGCCCCGTGCCCTTACCGATTTCCTTAGTTGTAAAGAAGGGTTCAAAAATGCGATCTTGAATATCAAACGGAATTCCCATGCCCGTATCGGCCACTCGGATCATGACGTAGTCGCCAACGTTTGCATCCAGATGCATCCGGGTATAGGCTTCATCCAACGTAATATTTTGGGCGGAGATCGTCAGTACGCCCCCATACGGCATGGCATCGCGAGCATTGACACAGAGATTAATCAATACCTGATGTAGTTGGGTCGGATCGGCAGAAACCATCCACAAATCAGGGGGGGCATCCGTACGCAGGGAAATTGATTTGGGGAACGTCTGAATCACAATCTGCCTGATTTCTCCAAGCAGGTGTCGGATTTGCAGCAGCGTAAATTTGCCATCAATTCCCCGTGCAAACGACAAAACTTGGCGAATTAGCCCTGCTCCCCGTTTGATATTTTCTTCTTGCATGGTGAGCAGCTGCTGGCTTTTTTCATCGGGCAGCTTCATCTGCAAAAGCTGCGACGCCGCCAGAATAGGAGTCATTACGTTATTGAGGTCATGAGCGATACCGCTTGCCAAAATTCCTAGACTTTCCATGCGTTGGGCTCGAAGAAACTGGGCTTCAAGTTGTTTTCGCTCTGTAATATCCGTATTGACAACTAAAACAGAACGGGGTGCACCCGCTTCATCTAGCATGAGCGTCCATCGACTCTCGATGACTACATCATGTCCTTGACGAGTGACATGATGCAGCTCACCCTGCCATTCTCCGTCTCGAAGAGTCGACTCTATTTGTGCGTATTCGGGATAGTTTCCCTGCTGCAGTAAACGATCAGTATGTTGCCCAATCGCTTCATCTACCGTCCAACCATATAGCCGCTCGGCGCCTTTACTCCAAAATAGAATGCGGGATTCTAGGTCTTGAACTAAGATGGCATCGGTTGCGATATCGATGAGGGCAGCCTGTTCTCGAATTTTTTGCTCGGCACGGCGGCGATCGCTGATATCACGAATCATGCTCAGCAACCAACTCCGGCTGTCATATGACAAGACGCGAGTCGAGACAAGAATACTACGACGTTCTCCGCCTTTGCGAACAATTTCCCACTCCTGGTTGTTAATTTCCTTTCCTTGAAACGCATCCTGGAACACCGTCATTGCCTGAGCCGACAGTCCAGAATTGGGGGAAAGCTGAGATAAAAAATCAAACTGCTGCGCTTCTGTCTGAGAGTATCCGGTAATATCTTGAAGTCGTGAGTTATAGATGATGAACTGTCCTCGTTCGTCGCTAACCGCGATGCCCTCACTCGCTGTTTCAACGACCGCATCTAGAAAATCGCGCTGCTGTCTAAGTTCTTCTTGAACTCGCTTACGCTCGATGGCATATCGAATTGCTCGGGCAAGCATGTCCCCGGTAACACGACCTTTGATGAGATAATCTTGCGCTCCGCTCTGAACAGCTTTAATCGCCAAGATTTCGTCATCTAAGCCGGTTAGCACGACGATAGGAATGGTTGCTTCCTCATCTTTGATGTGTGATAGAGTTTCCAATCCTTGACTATCGGGTAACGACAGGTCAAGCAAAATCACGTCGAAGGTATCGTGCCGAAGCTGGAAGATACTTTGCTCAAGGCGGTCGACGTGAACTAGATCGAATTGGATAGACTCAACCTCAACTAAGATTTCACGGAGTAGGCGAGCATCTCCTAAATTATCTTCGACGAGCAATACCTTAATGCGGTCATTTGGCATATGCGTTACTCCGGTGGCAGCTCAACAATAGAGAGCCAAAAATCTTCAATTGACCTTACGACACGAATAAATTGAGACAAATCGACTGGTTTGGTAATGTAGCAATTGCCATGGAGTTCATAGGTTTTTAAAATATCTTCCTCAGCCTGGGACGTCGTCAACACCACCACAGGAATACGCCTGAGTGTGTCATCGCTTTTGATATCCATCAAAACTTCGCGGCCATCTTTCTTAGGGAGATTAAGATCGAGCAAAATGAGATCGGGTTTCGGCGCAGTCGTAAATTTACCCTCATGACGCAGAAACGCCATCGCCTCAACCCCGTCTTGAACGACATACAGATGATTGAGAACCTTTGCCTCTTGTAAGACCTCTTGGGTTAGCCGAACATCTCCGGGGCTATCTTCCACCAGCAAGATCTCGATATGTCGTTTTGATACTCCATGACTCATGAGGGCAAATCCTCCCGGTCAGAAATCGTCAAGAAGAAAGTCGTTCCCTTCCCTAATTCTGATTCAACCCAGATATGTCCATTGTGGCGCTCAACAATTTTTTTACATATGGCTAATCCGATGCCAGTACCAGGATATTCGTTGCGAGCATGGAGTCGTTGAAAGATCATGAAAATTCGCTTTGAATACTGGGGTTCGATGCCAATCCCATTATCTTGAACTGAGAACAGCCAGTCATCGTGTCTGCGCTCAGCGTGAATGTGAATATGGGGTGGATGGACTCCT
>DBGGTD010000348.1:0-10738 GCA_051162585.1 Elainellaceae cyanobacterium | reverse complement strand
CCCTAGATGTGGCAGAAGAATCGATTCAGCAGCGGGCCGTTCTCTACGACAAAGAGGGAGATATCCATTTCGACACTATCAGTGCCTTTATCAAAAGCCTGCGCGGATCAGACCCCGATGCCTCCTTATACTGGTTGGCGCGAATGGTCTACGCCGGAGAAGACCCCCACTATATTTTTCGTCGCATGATCGTGTTGGCTAGCGAAGATGTGGGATTGGCAGACCCCCAGGCAGTCACGATCGTCATGTCCTGTGCAGAATCCTTCGATCGCGTTGGCATGCCTGAAGGTCGCTATCCACTAGCACAGGCAACCCTCTATTTAGCAACGGCTCCCAAGTCGAACACGGTGATGGGCTTTTTTGATGCGCTTTCAACGGTTGAGAAAGAAAAGGAAGACGAGATTCCTCTGCATCTACGAGATGCCAATCGCGACAAGCATAGCTTTGGGCACGGCAAGGGCTATCTGTATCCCCATTCCTATCGAGAACACTGGGTTGAACAGCAGTATTTACCCACCAGTCTGCAAGGTCAGGTGTTTTATCAACCCTCTGAGCAAGGCTATGAAGATCAAATTCGCCAGCAGGTCGCCCGCAGACGGGAGGCTCAGCTAGCGGCATTGGTCGAGGGGATTGGCGTTGCTTTGCCCGAAGTGCTCACCCTTAGCCCGGTGAATTCGGCTGCCGATCGCTGGCTACAACGCACGCTTAGCCAAACCGGGGAACGGTTGGGGCAGGTGCGCGATCGCCTCTTTTCCCTGGCTAATCTCCAACGCCACCATTTGGTGGTAGATCTTAATGCAGGAAGCGGCTTGCTCACCTGGGAAGCCATCCGTCAAGTCCCGGAAGGCGGCGTGTATGCCTGCGTGCATCACAAAACCGATGCCGATGCTCTCCGGGAGCAGGCTCAAGCATTACCAGAGCTGATGCGTCCTATGGTGATTCAGTCACCCTTGATTACTCTTTCAAATCAGCTGCATGAACGCGTGCCCGATTTAAAGTGCGATCGCCTGATCGGGCGAAACGCGCTCATTGCAGAATCCGATAAAGGAGCGATCATCCAGTCATTCAAAGACATTCTCCAGCCCAACGGCAGGGTTGTGCTAGCAGAAAGTATCCCTCGCCACACTCAGCGTCTTTATCAGCTCATCGATGCCCAATCAAGTTTGGGGAGCCGCCTTTCAAAGAAACTCATCAACGCTGAAGAAGCCATTTATCAAGATGCCGATGACCCCATGGTGAACTGGGATGCAGATGATTTGAAACACCTGTTTGAAACCGCAGGCTTTCAAACCACGATTCGAGTCGAACACACCCAGACCGAAACCCGCATCACGCCGACTCTATTGTCCCGATGGTTTGGCACTGGAAACAACCGCCCCAGCTATGGCGATCGCCTATCCAACTCGTTAACATCAGCCGAACTTGACACCGTGACAGAGGTGTTTACCAAGCAGTTAGCCCATCGAGTCGTGCAATGGAACGGAGCGATTGGCTTTGTTAAAGCTCATTAAGCTTTTCCTGCTTCTGCCAACACCAGTTTGAAAATTCGGTAAACGCGGATCGGTTTAATGAACCCTAGAAAAAAAATCGCGTCTCCTAAATGAGAATACTGAGATGAGCCACTGAACCCTCCTGATTGATAGCCTGTTATATGAAGAGGAGTAGAGGTTACATAGCCGTACGCTCTCGCGCTAGGACAAGGAAAAAACGGCGCACCGACGATAAGGTAAGACGATATTATGAGCAGTAAAATTCAAAATCAATCGGCCAAAGTTTGGCAAATTCTGACAAATCCTAAAACCGCAAAAACCTACAAAGACGCTATTGTCATTACCTGGAATATTCTAAAAGAGACAGCGGTTCTCCTCTGGTTGGTCGTGTGCTTGGTCTTAGTGGCGACAGACTGGTTTTGGACAAACAGCATTCTCGCCGGACGGCGATCGCGCCTTTGGTTATCCAGCCTGGAAGGCGTCGATACCAGCGACCTTACTTCTGAAGCAGGCAAAAAGCTTCTGTCTGCTAGCAAAGCCAGCGTCCTCGGCACTATTTCTCAAGCGAGAGAGCAACTCGGTCTACCGCAAAAAAAGGAGCCCGTCTTAGCGATTCCTGAACAAAAGGAAAAGGAACCCGCCTCGGCTGAAGCGCCATCTCCCGCTCCGACTTACGCCGTGCCTTCACCTACTCCTACCCCTGAGCAAACTCCGTCACCAACTACTCCATCTGCTGCCCCGCCACCTTCTGAGCCACCTTCTGAGCCATCCTCATCCGAGTTATCATCCTCCGAGCCACCTTCTGAGCCACCTTCTGAGCCATCCTCATCCGAGTTACCATCCTCCGAGCCGTCATCCGAATCATCCTCATCGGAGCCATCCTCATTGGAGCCATCCTCAGACAATGACGAGACAGGCAGCGTCTAACACGTAGCCAATTCTATCGACGTTTCTTGCGACGCTTTTTCCGTGAGCCAGCCAATGCAGCAGGTTGAAACCCGGATGACGCCACGGGTGAGTTTGCGGACACCTGATGGCGATCGCCCTCGGCAGGCAAAGACGTATCTGCTAAGGCAACATATTTCTGGTTTTGTTCTCGAATGCGGGCTGCATCATCGTCATAGAAGAAAGACAAGAGCGCAAACCGCCTCCCCTTGGTAATTGGCGTTGCTTCATGCAGCAGCGAGCACGAAAAAATCAGGGCTTCACCCACGCCAGGGCGATAGAGCTGGTTGCCAAATTCAGGAAACCGTAGATATCCTCCGTCATAGTCGCCAGTATTGAGATTGAGCGTCATTGCAAAGCGACGATGAGCCGTGCCTTTGGTCGTGTTGTCTCGATGGCGGTTAAAAAAGCCATGATGCTGGGCTTCATAACACGCCACAAGATGCCGCTCAAAGCGAGTAATCTGAAACTGAAACGCCTTAGCGATTTCAGGCTTAACTCGCCGAAGGATGCGATGATTTACCCGGTCTAGCAGCTTGGACTCGACGATGGGAAAATCTCGCCGCTGCTTGAATGAGTGATCAAGAATTTCGACCGTTTTACCGTCAATCTGCCGCATAAAGCCCGAATCTCGCCCGCCATCTGCCTCATACAAATCGATTAAGTGTTGACAGAAATCTGGCTCGAAAACGCGAGGAATGAATAAAACGGGTGCTTGGGAAGCGCCAATTGATGTTGGAGAAACGGTGGATAGCGGTGTAATGGCATCAAAAATCTGCTCGACAAATCCATCCGGTTGCTGCAACGGAAATATGTGCAAAATCCGAAGCATCGGATCAAGAACAAACGCAGTAGGCGCATAGCGAGTCTCATGCTGCGTTTCGGGCTGGCACACTCCATATTGCAGGCTGATGCGACGTTCTTCATCCCAAAAGAATTTGCAGTACGTCGGGATTTTGACCTGTGCATCAAGATGGCGATCGCCTGGATCAACACTCACTCCTAAGAAGGGCACGTTTAGGCTCATCAACTGCTCTTGGCGATCGCAAAACTCATCGACCACGCGCTTGACCCGTTCATTTTGGGTGCTTCCAAAGAAAAACAGAATCACATAATATCCCCCCACCGTGTCGAAGTGATAGTTGGGATTGGAGGAGGATGGCAAGGTAAACCAGGGAGCCGGATCACCTGGAGCAAGATGAGTCATGATGGCAACAGGCTAAGGGTTTGCAGGATTTGATAGCGTTATGGGGTGTCAAGTTCATGACGAATGTTCATGGTGCTATCTCAACCACTAACTTATGCGAAGACTCCGTCTAACGCCTACTGAATGTAAGCCACCGTAACACCCCGTCCTCCATCCGCTTGATCCGCAAATTCGTAGTGCGACACCTGGGGATGGCGCTGCAAGAAATCGTGAACGCCTCGCCTTAGCTTTCCGGTTCCAAATCCGTGGATAATCCATAATGCCCCTAGAGGCGCAGTGGCGATCGCCCGCTCTAGCGTCAGTTCAGCATCAGACACTCGATTTCCCCGCAAATCAATCGTATTTTTCGAGGTGCGAATGGCTGGAGCCGAGGCGGGTTGAGGGGGTTCAGGTGCGGGTTTGGGCTCAGTAGATTTCGGCTTTTGAGGAAGCTCTGCCTTTTCGCCTTGCAACGATTCTATATCGGCCAGGGAAACCGTCATTTTCATCATGCCAAAGCGGACGGTGAGTTCGCCGTCGTCATCTGGTGCGGTCATCACCTCAGCCGTTTGTCCCAATTTAGGAATGCGAATGCGATCGCCCACGCCAGGACGGAAACCCGGCTTGGGTTTAGCGGGTTTCTGGTGAGACGGGAGCCGTCGTTCGGCAATGCGATTGAGTTCATCGGTTGCCTGTTGAGCCTCTTGAGCCGTCGTTGTGCCCTGCTGCAACTGCCGGATGACCTTGGCTATTTCCCCACGAGCTTGGACGATCGCCTGCTGAATGGCTTGTTCTTGCTGCTGCTGGAGATCTCGCTCCCGCTCTTTTAGCATCGCTGCTTTGCGAGACACTTCATCGTGGAGTCTCTCAGCACGTTGCAGCAGTTGCGCTGCCTCTTGAGCTTTGGTTTCTTGCTGCCGTCGCTGAGATTCCAGCCCTGCAATCACCTGGTTTACGTCTTCTGTTGCGCCTAGTCCGACATAGCCGCGCGCCTGTTCAATGACGTCGGGGCTCAGCCCCAATCGACTGGCGATCGCTAGCGCATTCGATCGCCCCGGAATGCCCCAGAGTAGCCGATAGGTTGGGGATAGCGTCACGTCGTCAAACTCCACTGACGCATTTTCAAACCGATCATCTTGATATTTGAGCGCCTTCAGTTCGCCAAAGTGAGTCGTCGCCACCGTCAGCAGCGCCTGATCTGCGAGATAGCGCAACAGGGCGATCGCCAGTGCACTACCTTCTAAGGGGTCGGTGCCTGCACCCACTTCATCCAAAAGAACGAGGGCATTTGAATCCTGCTTTTCAATCACGTCTAATATCCGGCTGATGCGTCGAATATGCCCCGAAAACGTAGACAGGCTTTGCTCGATAGACTGTTCATCTCCGATGTCTGCCAAAATGTGATCAAACCAGGGAATCTCGACGGGTTCACGCGCGGGCAAAAACAATCCCGCCTTTGCCATCAGAGATGCTAGCCCTAACGTTTTGAGGGTCACCGTTTTGCCGCCGGTGTTGGGTCCAGTAATGGCGACGACGCGAGTTTCAGGCTGAATGACCAGGTCAATCGGCACCACGTCGGGGCCTTGTTCGTGCTGGTGTTGCCAGACTAACAGAGGATGCCGCAACTGACGCAGCACGATGCGGTCGTTTTGATGGCGGTCGACAAATCGAGGCGGATTGGCATTGAGCCACAGACTATAGCGAGCCCGAGCAGTCGCCAGATCAAGCGTCGTGACGATCGCCAGCAGCCTTTCTAAATCGGGTGTCACCTCTGCGACCCGTTCGGTCAGTGCCCGACAGATAGCTTCTTCTTCGGCCTGTTCGCGCCGCTGGGTTTGACGAAGCTGATTGCCCAGATCCACGATGGCGTGAGGTTCGATGTAGAGGGTTGCGCCGCTAGTCGAGGTGTCATGTACGATGCCAGGTACTGCATCCTTTTGCGGAGCTTTGACCGGAATCACAAAGCGATCGCTCCGTTGGGTAATCACAGATTCTTGAATGGCGTTACCGTGTCGCTGTAAGAGTCGATTGAGAACCTGATAGATGCGATCGCGCAGACGCTTGAGCGAGTCTCGAATATCTGCCAACTTAGGGCTGGCGCGATCGGCTACCTTGCCCCGATCGTCGATGCAATGGCGGATGTCGTGCTCCAGCTCTGGATAGGTTCGCAGTTCAGCAACCAACGCCTGTAAGACTGGCACCTCAGACTGAGCATCAACAGTGCGCCGCAGGTGTCGAGTGGCCGACAGGGTCGTGGCGATGTCTAAAAGCTCTGTCCCCGTTAAGATACCTTGCAGCTCGGCCCGTTCGAGCGCGTTTCCAACATCTTGGATGCCTTCAAATTTCAGCCCCGTTGTCAGCGTATTTTCAAGGTGATAGACCTCTTTAGTTTGCGCCAACAACCGCTGGCTATGGGCGATCGCACTGGGAATAGCAAGATGGCGCGCTGCTGTCGCTCCAAGCTTAGTCGCTGCAAACGTTGCCAGGTGATGACAAACCCGCGACCACTCTAATAGCTCTAACGTCTCAGATTGAATCAATGAGAAACAGGTGGGATAAAGGACGCAATGTAAATAAATTAAACCAAAGAGGGCGATCGCACTTTTACGTCTCATCACCCCTCATTTATCTTAGTAAAAGCTCTCTATCCCTACAATCTGCCGTCCGCCAGACATGAACTGTGTTTAGGTTGAAGTGGTGCCTCCCGTAGATTGAGCCCCCTCCTCTCACCCGCGTCCCCCACGCCTATCCAATAAAAAACCGACAAGCTCCTCGTGGAAGATGTCGGTCAGTCGTGTGTTCCCTGTTGATGACTCGGCTAGAGTTGAGTCATCCTTAGTATGTCTGGATTGGGCGAATAGAGTCGCGATCCGGATCATTAGTACGTGTGATTTTCATCACAGCAATTTTCTGCCATTTACGGATTCCTGCGTTTGTGGCAAGATTTCTCGCCTATTGTGATGTGTCATATAGTCCTACGGACTTTTTGTGTGGTGAGCCCCCGCGGCGCGGGGGCTCACCACACAAAAAGTCCTAACGCGAGAGCGTAAGGCTATACAATGAAACAATAAGACATAGAAAGACATGTTACGTCACGTTGAGGGGATACATCATGGCAGATGACAAGAACTACTCTTGGAAGGGCAGCCCCAATGCTGGTTTAGTGCTAAGCATCTTGGCTGTTATTGGGGCGATCGCACTTGTCCTGGCGGGTTTTAACTAATCTCCAGGCCATTCAAAAATTCCAAGCTATTGCAAGTTGAGGGCATCTTGTTGAAGATCAATCGAGATGTCCTTATTTTATTAGGACTTACGCTCTTGCGTTGGGACGCTGAAGTGGGCTAGCAACTCACCGAGTCGTTAGCGGTAATGCACAAACTTTGGCAGTCAGATTGGGTTGAGTCCTGTATGATGATCTGGATATAAATTTCATCCAAGTCTAGAACTGGGGTTCTGCTTGCAAGAAAATTCTGAGTCCCGATTTAAACGGGGTGTGTCGGTTCCATCCGTAGGGTTCTATTCTCAATACCAGTCTTATGAAATTGCTTCGTCGTATATTTATCTTTCCGCTGCTGGTTCTTTTGACCGCCGGAATTATCGTCAGTTGTGCCGGTAACGACAGCAACGCCGTTAAGGTCGGATCTAAAGATTTCACCGAGCAGTTTATTATTGGCGAGATGTATGCTCTTGTCTTGGAAGAAGCAGGGCTGCCCGTCGAGCGAAAACTCAACCTAGGCGGTACGCCCGTCGCACAAGCGGGTTTACAAAGCGGTGAGATTGACTTGTATCCAGAATATACGGGGACAGGCTTATTAACGGTTTTAAAAATGTCGCCCAGCAGCGACCAGCAAGAGGTGTATGACACGGTATCGAGTTCTTACAGAGAACAGTTTGACTTGGTTTGGCTTGAGCCCGCTCCCATGAATAACACTCAGGCGCTCGCCATGACTCAGGAAGGGGCAGAGACATACGGCATTCAAACGATTTCGGATATGGCAGAGCAAGCCAACCAGTTGATCATGATTGGCCCTCCAGAATTTGCGGAACGGGAGGATGGCCTACCGGGTCTGAAAGAAGCATACGGAGACTTCGAGCTACGAGAATATAAGGCTGTCGATGCAGGACTGCGGTATGAGGGGCTTGTAAATGGCGAAGCCGATGTCGCCGTTGCCTTTGGAACAGACGGTGAAATCAGCGCGTTTGATCTGGTTGTTTTAGAAGACGATCAAAATCTTTTCCCCCCTTATCAAGTTGCGCCGGTTGTTCGTCAGGAGACGTTAGACGCCAATCCTGCGATCGCCGATGCACTCAACTCCCTTTCATCTCTGCTCACCAACGAAACCATGCGACAGTTAAACTATGAGGTCAGCGGCAATCAGCGCGAACCGGCTGATGTCGCAAAAGAATTCTTGCTTGAACAAGGGTTAATCTCTGAGAGTTGAGGGGCGATCGTGAGCAATATTCGGTTCGAACGTGTATCCCTGCGGTTTCCTGGTTCGTCTAATCCAGCAGTCGACAACTGTAGTTGCGAAATTCAAGCCGGGCAGTTTGTTGTGATTTTGGGTCCGTCAGGATGTGGAAAAACGACGCTGCTGAAGATGGTCAATCTGCTCTACGAGCCGACCGCTGGCAATATCTATATCAACGACACTGATATTCGTCAGATGAAAGCAACCCGGCTGCGGCAGCAAATCGGGTACGTGATTCAGCAGTCGGGGCTGTTTCCTCACATGACGGTCGCTCAGAATATTGCCGTCGTTCCCAAGCTGCTGAACTGGGAGCGCTCTGTGATTGACGATCGCATTGACGAACTCCTGACGCTCATCGAGCTGCCGCCCCATGTCTATCGCGATCGCTATCCGGCTCAGCTCTCCGGAGGGCAGCAGCAGCGGATTGGGCTTGCTAGAGCATTAGCTGGCAACCCTGACGTGATGCTTATGGACGAACCCTTCGGAGCAATCGATGCGATTACCCGCAATAGCCTCCAAGATGAAATTCTCAGATTGCAGCGGCAGCTTAAAAAAACGGTTTTGTTTGTGTCTCATGACGTGGAAGAAGCCCTCAAGCTCGCCGATCGAATTCTAGTGATGCGAAACGGGCAAATTGTGCAGTACGACACGCCCTTCAGTATTCTCACGCAACCCGCTAATTCATTTGTATACGACCTGCTCGGCGCCGATGATATGGTGCGTCAGTTGGGGTTGCTGCGCGTCGAAACGGCAATGATGGAGCTTTCTCCCCCGTATCAGCAGAATGGTCAGCCGACGATCGCCCGTCATCAAAACTTGCGCCAAGCCCTATCGTTAATTTTGAGAACGGGTGCGCGCGAACTCATGGTGCTCGAAAATGGAGCAACCGTCGGCGTCCTCACGTTAGAGCATATTCGAGATTCTGCGATCGCCACTGTAGCCGACTAGCCGACAACAAATCAGGCATCATGAGCTATCTTCTCAATAACCCCGCTATCATCTGGAATCTGGTACTCGAACACCTGCAAATGACCCTCCTCGCTCTGGCGATCGCGGTGTTAGTGGCCGTGCCCGTCTCCCTGCTGATTTCGCGCTATCGCTGGCTCACGGTTCCCATTTTGGGTGTGTTGGGCATTCTCTACACCATCCCGAGTCTGGCGCTGATCATTCTCCTAGTGCCATTATTTGGGCTGAGTTCATCATCAGTGGTTGCCGCGATGATTCTCTACACTCAGGTGATTTTGGTCCGCAACTTGTCAGTCGGATTGCAGTCGATTAAACCGGCTGTGCTAGAAGCAGCCAAAGGGATGGGAATGAACCCCTGGCAGCGCTGGTGGCGCATTCAAGTTCCGTTGGTGTTGCCTGTGTTTTTGGCTGGGTTGCGATTGTCTGCAATTGTGGCGATCGCCATTGCCACGATTGGGGCTAAGTTTGGCGCAGGCGGCTTGGGCACCTTGTTGTTTGAAGGAATTTCCCAGGCCGGTCGGTATGACAAAATTTGGGCAGGGGCGATCGCAGTCGCGCTGCTGGCGTTTGTCATCAACGCGATACTGCTTTCCCTAGAGTGGGCTGCTAGCCCCACCACTCGCATTCAGCGCAGCTTAAAGCGACAGCGGCAGCAACAACAGGCTGTTCAACAATCTTGAGCTAAGCCGACGAAGGTGGTTGAACGGCTTTTTGGAGGCTGGCAAGGCTAATTTCAGCCAGCAATGCTAGCCCTGCAACCGGAATTGCGCCCACTAGCAAAATCGCTGGGTCATATTGGGCAAACCCAAGCACGATAAAATCACCTAGCCCCCCTGCCCCAATAAATGCCGCCAGCGTCGCACTGGCAATCACTTCAACGGTTGCGGTTTTGATGCCAGCAATCACTACGGGAAGCGCCAACGGAATCTCGATCGATCGCAAAATTTGATTGGGAGCCATGCCCATCCCCACGGCAGCCTCTCGAATCATCGGATCAATGTTGCGAAACGCGACATCTGTGCTGATCAAAATGGGAGGCATCACCAAAATGGTTAGCGCGATCGCCGCTGACTGAAAACTCAGCCCAAAGTAGGGAATCGCCACAAAGAGAATTGCCAAACTCGGAATCACCCGCAGCCCGTTGAAACCGTTGATTAATACGGTCGATGCAATCCGCGATCGCGCGCTTAGCAACCCTAACGGCAACCCTAAAACCAACCCAACCACCAACGGAATCACCACCAGCAGCAGATGTTCTCCAAAGGCGGATGTCAGTCGATCAAGATTGGCGATCGCATAGTCGTATGCCTGAACAAAAAAATCCACAGCCGCTCAGCCTTGTACAAAAGTACCCAAATCATTCCGGATGCCCCCCCATTAAGCCGAATAAAGGAATGGTAGATGCACCCTGATTACATCCCCTAACCTTCGGGTTGGGGATTTTTTTTACCCAATCGGGTGAGATAGACGGATGAGACTAAAAGAATCTATCGGATGAATTAAAACTAGGAACCCTCAACATATTGTAAAGATTGTAAGGGCTATTGACTCCCTTTCATGGAGCAGCGCAATAAACCCAGGAGGTGAGAGCAATGAACGCTACATTTGCAACCCAATTAAAGCAACTCGTCCTGATTCGAGGAATCCCGTTGATTATTGTGCTGCTTACGTCTCTGATGTTG
>DBGGTD010000347.1:0-4423 GCA_051162585.1 Elainellaceae cyanobacterium | reverse complement strand
GCACTATTCCTGTAGAGTCGACAAAAGTATCTCATGCATCATTTGTCTGCTTGCAGGATCTTTCTCATCCGGTGCTTAGAAGTCATCCAGCCACCGTTTCAGCGATTCATAAATTCTGGAACAAACCCGATATCTTCCCCCTACTGTTACCTGATCCTATTCTGCATCAACTACGCTCTGTGCCTGGTATGACAGATGCACATCCTCGCGATTTCAAATATTCCAGAGATGTAATGATCCTAAAAGATGGTCGCACGATTCGGATTTGGAAAAATCCGTTCAATATCCATCACGTCTTTGTTGCATCATCCGACGGACATTGCCTATATTCTGGATTTGTTGGTTGGATGCACACCCCAGATCTGTGGTATGGCCTCGACCAAATTAACGCCACAGAGGCGATCGCCCGTCCTCGGAGTTTTAAATCGGGGGTGCATCGTCTAACAGGGCACTCAACATCGCCTGAAAATTTTTGCGGAGCACCACTGCCAACACCCCAGATGAAAAGGTCACCGCTGCCAAAACCCACCAAAAATGAGTGACTTGCCAAATTCCGCCAAAGACTAAAAAGGTAATCAGTCCAGCTGCTGCTCCACTGCTAAAGAATAGTGCGGTACGTTTCACTCGTCTCTTAGACGATTCGGATGACGGCGATGGAACGTCAGATTTTGTTGCTTCAGGTTTCATACGTTTTCATCCTGTATGGTTACATGATGGGTCAGTGCGCTATCCCACCTCAACTCTATCGACGCAAAGGCGGTCGCTCCATCCCAAAACGTCATCAAAACACATGACGTTTGTCATTTTTGTAGGGTACATCATACATCAACTATGCCGCATCGACCCTGTAGGAGATGGAGTGTTGCAACATACTCTATTGGGATATCTTTACTCTGAGCTGCTGCTCAACTTGGGCTAGATCAATACCAAGCTCTTCCTTGAGAATGTAGGTGGCTAATCCACCGCTTTCCTTTGCTTCCTCCAAAATTCCGAGAAGCAGATGGGCAGGTGCGATCGCAGATTCTCCCTGTTGCTGAGCTTCCTCTAGCGCCAGTTCAATCACCCGCTTTGCCCTGGGCGCGTAGGGTAGTCGCGACGGCTGCCATCCCTCTGGCATATCGGGGCGTACCCCCAGCCATTTCGCCACCAGTATTTGCACCGCTTCAAAAGTGACGCCCAGTCCAGTGAGAACTTGCGCTGCCCCATTCGTACCATCGGCAAGCAAACCCAGCAAAAATCCTTCTGTTCCCAAAATATCAAAGTTGATCTGACGAATGGCGGCTTCTCCCAGCCGAAGCACCTGCTGGGTTTCAGGGCTAAAGATCTTATCGGCAGGAATCAGCGACTCGGTCACCTCGCCCAGCGTTAAAACCGAAACGGCTTTGAGCATGTACTCCAAGGTGGCTCCATCCATGTTGCCCCAGTTGGCTGCTGCTGACCCTTCCTGCTGCACCATACGGCTGAGCGCAGTATAGATGTCGTTATCGCCATCGACAAAGGTTTTCATGCTGCCCAGCCAGCGACGGGCTAGGTAGCGGACGTTGGGGCTGTTGAGTTCGGTGCCGTTAGCCATCTCGGCCTGTACTCGGGTAAGCAGGTCTTGCCACTCAGCCTCGTGGGCCTGAAATCGGTCTTCAAGAACGGCTTGCTGTTCGGCGGTGAAATACTGTCCAGACATAGTAATCGTCTCCATAGTTTCAATTAGGGTTTCAACCGCAACCGACTGAGTGGTTTGGAAATCTTGGGCGATGCCGTTGAGCCGCTTGAGCAGGGTGTGGGAAAGGGCAATTTGCTCACGAATGCGATCGCGGTGCAGGTCAATCACCTGGGGCAACGAATAGTCGGGATTTTCCAGACAATCGCGAATTTCGCTCAGCGAAAAGCCTAGTTGCCGCAACGACAGAATCTGCTGGAGTCGGATAATGTCGCGATCGCTATACAGGCGATGCTCGGCCTCGGTTCGGTGCGATGGCACCAGCAAGCCGATTTCATCGTAGTAATGCAGCGTGCGAATTGAGAGGCCAGTTTGTTTGGCCAACTCTCCAACTTTGAGTAGGCTAGGCATAGTTCCCTCGGTTCCTGTTCCTCAGAGGATTGCGGTTGATGCTGGCATCCTAGACCCTAACGTAATGTGAGGTTCAAGGGGGATGAGACGATAGTTTTGGTTTCTATGGGTACTGTCTAATCGTAATTACCGTTAGGATCAATAGCATGGGCAAGCACGACATGCTTCAAGTTCCTTTGGGATAGAAGGTAAATTCATGACAACGCTGTTGATTCAGACAGAAAGCGTTCCCTTGACGGTCAATCTGCCGATGCAGGTAGCGATGACAACGGTGGAGTTTTACGAATTTTGCCAAGCCAACCGCGATTTGCGCATTGAACGCACCGCCACAGGAGACGTGATCATCATGCCGCCTGCCTTTTCAGAGACAGGCAACCGTAACCTCAAAATTGTCCAGCAGTTGGCTAACTGGGCAGATCAGGATGGTACTGGAGAAACGTTCGACTCTAGTTCAGGATTTACGCTGCCCAACGGCGCGACCCGCTCCCCTGATGCGGCATGGATTCGACTGGAACGGTGGAACGCACTAACGGAAGCAGAAAAATCCTCTTTTGCTCCGATTTGCCCAGATTTCGTGGTTGAGTTAAAGTCGTCCAGCGATTCTTTGAGTAACCTCAAGGCCAAAATGGCAGAATATTTGGACAATGGGGCTTCGCTTGGCTGGCTGATTGACCGCAAACATCGCCAAGTTTACGTGTATCGTCTTGGTCATGAGCCTGAGGTCTTAGAGAATCCCGATGAGGTCAGCGGCGATCTAGAGCTACCCGGCTTTTCGCTGAAAATGGCGCGAGTTTGGTAGGTTAATCAGCCACGATCTCATAAAATGCTAGGTTTCCTTACGTTAATCCAGCTTGCGGCAATATGAATTGGCAGAGCCTCTCCACCAGAGAGTCGCACAAACTGTTTACCGTCTTAAGTCGTCCCACGTCTCAAAACAAGACCTGCCGCAGCAAAATCTTCGTACCTTCGAGCTTACCCTCAATGCGCTTCATCACCTTAAAGTCTTCAGAAAAATAAAGCTCTAGAGCCAATGTATTGCCCTCAAGCATTTTAAGTTTCATGGTTGGGGCCGAGTCTGCAACAGCATATCGAACTAGCGCACGCCCTTACGCCTCTTTTATAAAACTTGGGATCAACATAAAGCCAAGCTGCCGTAGAGATAGAATTTGCTGCAAGCGGATAATATCCGGGTCGCTATAGAGGCGATGCCCGACATCCGTGCGATGAGACGGTGACAGTAGCCCAATTTCGTCGTCGTAGTGCAATGTCCGAATAGAAAGCCCTGTTTGTTTGGTTAGATCACCAATCTTCATCAGGTTAGACATCGTCATCTCGGTTCTTGGTTAACAGAGGAGTGCGGTTGATGATGCCATCCTAGAACCTGAAGTTACGTGAGATTCTAGGGCAATCTTAGATCTGATTTATCAAATCCAAGGAAGATTATCCATCATCGCGTTCAGCATGGTCTGAAAATTTTTGCGCAGCAGCACGGCTAACAAGCCACAGGAAACTGACGTTGCGACCATTACCCACCCAAAGTGGTTGACCTGCCAGATTCCACCAAACAGAGCAAAGGCGATGAGTCCAGCGCCCGCCCCTCCTGAAAACAGAAGGGCTACTGCTCTAAATGTGGGCGGTTTAGATTCTAACGAGTTGGATTCTGTTGATTTGGGTTCCATGGTTTGAAGTGTGTCGGTTTGGCTAATGAATGCAGACTTCGTAAAGTGCAGAGTTTCAGTGATAGGAGCTTGGCACTCCCAAGCCTGTACAAATGTAACTCTCCAATGGTATTTCATTCATACTCCTAACGTCCTTAGACTTTTATGAATCTAGTGACCCAAAGGATTTAGCATCCGAATCATCGTAAATTTCAACCGTATTACCACGCCGGAGCATTCGTTTCCCAAGCCGTGGAAACTCAGCAATTTCTATCTCTAAATTTTCTCCTCCAATTAAATAAACTAAGTCTTCATCCCCTGTATTCTTAAGATGATGGGCAACTGATGGAGTTGGAAATCCCATAAAGTCTCCTGCGCTCACTTCAAATACCTCCCCGTTGATTTCCGCAGTCCCCTTTCCTGAAAGAATATAGATCCACTCTTCCTCACAGTAGTGAGAATGATATACAAAAGATTCTTTACCAGGAGCAATTCTTGCAAAATTAACTCCAGTGCGCTTTAGTCCAACGGTTCGCCCTAGATATGTTCCAGATATTTCGGAGTTCGGATTCCAAGGATGCGAGAAAGTTTGCATACTATCTGCAATTTGCTGAGCGCGCAAAATAAGAGGGGTTTTGTCTTCCATTATGATTCCAGGTTTTGGCTAACACTCTATTGACTACTACCAATTTCCCATTTT
>DBGGTD010000346.1:0-6816 GCA_051162585.1 Elainellaceae cyanobacterium | reverse complement strand
CTCTAACCGAATTTTCAGCCGAGCGAGCGGCTTATTTTTTGCCGGCAGTAGCAAATTTAGCAGCATTTCAGCCATCTCAAGATTCGTGAGGTGGCCATAATTAATCAAATACCTCGATCGAACAGTGGTAAGCTGGTGAGTTGAAAATCGTTGGACTGTCTCCCTTTTTGTCGCCCTTGGAGTGATTTGTGTCCTATTCGTTTATTTCAAGCTCACCAGCGCCTTACTTTTTACTGATCGCCGGACTATTTGTTGGCATTTCCTGTGGTCTAGCGTTTTCTGCCACTCTGAAAGAATCTGTCAAAGAATGGTCAATCACGCGCACTCGTGAATCACTAGCTGCAATTCGAGGAATGCGCCTCCTCGTTCCGTTTTTAGGGATTTGTGGTGGCGTTTGTATGTTTCTCGCATCAGGGATTCAAATTTTTGCATTCTCGGCTAAGATTTCGTATGCGATCGCCCTCCCATTGACCGTATTAACTGGAGGATTGGTGTGGTATCAACTCGGCCAGATTTTACGCCAGCTCCAGCAAGGTGGTTCGAAAGCACTTGATCTAGATTCGCTATTTTGAGCTGCGTTGGGTTTGCAACTCGCGAGATTAGAGGGTTTATTTAGAGTGTTCGAGAATTTTGTTCGAGAATTTGCAGGCAGGCTTCAACAGACTTTCCCTGCTCCATCGAATTCACTAAAGCTTCGTAGGCGGTGTGGTGAGTTTCGAGGAGGGTTTTGGCCTGTAGTGCTGACCACCGCTCTTTGAGGTTACATTCTTGCATGGGGCGGCGCAGCTGAGTCCACAAAATACGCATCTTTTGGCGATCGTCTTCTCCGCCTTCAGCGTTGCCATAGGTTAGCGTCTCGGCGGCAATGCCAGCCATCCACACCTTGCAATAGCGGTCTACTAAGCTTGACGATAACGCACCGCTCTCTAACTGAGCGTCGAGTTCTTGGCTATCAAAACTCACGCCACCCAATCCCGGTTGCCCACGACGAAATGCATCCCAAGCGCTTAGGGTGTAGCCCGTAATCGGAATATCGAGCAAATGGGCAATGAGGAAATGCCCTGCCTCGTGGTGAACGATGCGACGACGATGCTCTGGAGAAAAGCGGGCAACCCAATCGAGAAGAAGGGTGCTGCCACGCCCTTGCCATGCGAGAGTGTCGACTGTGGCGATGCTCAGCAACCCAAATACGGCGATCGCAGGCACAGCAGGAGACAGATTAATCAGGGGGCCAAAGACACTCATCATGACGAGCGAGAATAGCGTAATAGCGAGAAGATTAAGCGAGGTCTGACCCACAAATGATGCTCCCAAATCTGCAATGAATTGTTTAAATGAAGATCTAACTTGCTCCAGATTATTGATCTGGATTCGCCAAAGATGAGGCGCTGTCGGGTGAACCGTAGAACAACTCTAGACTCTCAGTATCGCCAACAAATCGCCAATGCCAAGGCTCGTAACTGACGCCATCAGAGTTGTTTTTAGGAAAGGATAATTCAAAGCTGTAATACGCTGCATGCTCCTCAAGCCATCGAAATGCAGGCGTGTCTCCAAAATCTGGCTGAACGTCGGTTTCAGGGCGAGTTGCGTCCCCGATGTCGATGGCATAGCCGGTATGATGTTCGCTATAGCCAGGAGGGGCACTCGTTTCAGCGCGGTGAGTTGTAGCTTGTCCTTCTTCTGCCTTGATGCCAAAGAATAGATATTTTTGATAGTCAATCGAGCGAAACCCAGACAATGCAACCAAATAGATATCCTCTGCTCGGGCTGCATCTGCCATTGCTAGAAATTGCTCAGCCGCAGACTCGCGCAGCTTAACCCTACCATCTGCGGTTACTGAAACCAGAATATCTTCAGAGACTTCTTCGTAGGGTCGGTGTCCTAGCAAAGTATCTGGAAATTGGATTCCGATGTTGCCGAGTGCGTCTCGTATACCTGGTTTAGCAGGAGTGACAGGGGTAGCCGTCACAGAGTCAGCTCGACTCGCGCCTTGAAGCTGCCAGACCCCCAAAACTGCCGCTAACAGGGCGATCGCTCCAGCACAAATGCTTCCCCAAACCCACGGAAACACAAATTTTGATGTTGACGATAAAGCCTTAGGCGTTTCCCGCAACGCCTCGGGGATATCATCAGGGTCATGGTCTGGAAAATTAGAAGACTTTCCAGGCAGATTAGGATTATTCACAGCCTAACCTCTGTAGGTGATGTAACTCAGTACTACCAATTGTAAACTGGGACACGGACTCTGCCAGTGCTGAAGCGCACGTCTCGATGCAAGTTTTTGTGATCTCATCTAGGCATATGTCTGATTTAGAATCCAATCTCATTCGACTTTATCTTCCGCTCGTTACGTGGGTTGGTTTAGGAGTCGTGCTAGGAATGAAGCTTCCGGTGCAGGTGCCGTTTTATCTGGGAAAGTTTTTGTTTTGGGTGGGCGTGCCCATCAGTATTTTGGCATTTTTGCGGCAAGCGGATTTATCGGAGTCGGTTTGGGTGGTTCCGGCGATCGCCTGGGTTGCCATTCTGTTGGGGGCTAGTTTGGCATGGGCGTGGATCATGATTACGGGCAGAATGAGTCGATCATCTCATTTTTCTAGGCAGCGATCGCCATCTCGGGAGGGTATTGGAGCGGGTGGTGATGCTAGCAACATTGCTAATGAGCCATTTTCTCACCCTCCTCATCCTGCTCATCAACGATGGAGCTTGCCGACGCAAGGGAGTTTTATGCTCTCGGCCATGATTGGAAATACGGGCTATTTGGGCTATCCCGTCACGCTAACCCTGATTGGGCCTAAATTTTTCGGGTGGGCAATTTTTTATGATCTCTTAGGCAGCACTCTAGGGGCATACGGATTGGGCGTTATTCTCGCCGCTCGATTTGGAACCCGTTATCAAAACATGAGGCAGCTTTTTCAAGCCATCCTCATCAATCCAGCATTTTGGAGCTTTTGGGCAGGTTTGGGATTTCGTCAAGTGCCGCTCCCTCAACTCGTTGAGCGCGTTTTATTGGGCATTGCCTGGGCGATCGTGGCATCATCGCTACTTCTGCTAGGGATGCGGCTTAGCCAAGTTTCATCGTGGCGAAATGCCCAAAAAGCAGCGATTAGCCTCAGCATCAAGATGCTCATTGTGCCAATGGCGTTAGGACTATGCCTGCCACTCGTCGGGATTACGGGCTCTGCTCAGCTGGTCGTGGTTTTGCAAATGGCGATGCCTCCTGCATTTGCCACGCTAGTCATTGCTGAAGCATACAATCTCGACCGGGGTCTTACTGTCACCACGCTGGCGATTGGCTCAATCGGGATATTAGCAACATTACCTATCTGGCTATGGCTATTTAGACCGTAACCAAACCTAGCCGATATATTCTGCCTAGATTGACTAGCAGATCGTCGACTAGCCGACCCAATTCACATCTCCATCGGAGGAGGGCACAGACGGCAATGGCTTGGAGATAGGAACCTCGCGACGTTGCTGCTGTTGGCTATCGGGCTTCTGAGATGGATTGGATTGCCTGGAGGCTTGAGACTGCGGGGGTGGGGGAGGTGGAACTGAACGAGAGGGTGAGGCATTGCGATCTGCATTCTGAGGTGCAGCACCCTTCGAGCGCCGTTCAGGGACAACAATCTTCTTCATCAAATATTCAATGGTTTGTTGTTTAACCCACCCACGAGCGGCTAAAACTTCACCAAAGCGCATACCGGTGGCTTTCTGATCATTCAGGGCAACGTCGATCTGAGCGCGGGTGACTAGACCCGCCTCTTCTAAATATGAGCCAATTCGTTTGCGAGTGTTTAATGCTGTAGGCACGGTTTGAAATTGATAGCGATCTATACTGTCTCGATACATATCCAAACTGACATATCACGGCAAGGGCAGTTCAGAGAGATATCTGGTGATTCACTCAAATCAGCCTCCGTCCAGATTTTGCAGTTTCGTTAAAGAAAAGATCTCTTTTCGAGCTGGACGCGGTTTCATAAGGTAGAAACCCTCATTTAATCAGACCTGAACCGCCTTATTTAGACCAATCGCTTGGCATATTGATCGTCAGATGCAACCCTAAATTCACGACGTCAACCGAAGCAAGACGTGTTTGACGTATCTAATGATTAGTATTTCATCTAGCATAGCAACAGATTTATGAAGAGTTTAAGACAGATTAAGGGTTAGCTATGTAATTTCTCTAATTTTTGACGTTGTTAGCATGGCAGATTATAGATATTCAGACGAATCAAGGGAATTGTCCAAGGAACCACCTCAAGTTGTGCGGAATCGTGCATTAGTACTCATTAATCCCCATGCGCGGCAGGGAGATGGCAATGTCTCAGAGGCGATCGCCTATCTGCGGTCATTTGGCTTAGATCTAATTCAGCCATCCATCGATCAGGCTCAAGATTTTTCCCAGATCATTTGCGACTATCGCGATCAGGTTGACCTGGTGATCGTCGGTGGCGGAGACGGCACCCTAAACTCTGCGATCGAAGGACTTATCGATACTCAGCTGCCGCTCGGCATTTTACCGCTGGGCACTGCGAATGATCTGGCACGAACGTTAGGAATTCCGACGCCATTGTTTGCTGCCTGTGAGGCGATCGCCACAGGAATCCCTCACCGCATTGATCTCGGATGGGTGAATGGCAAACATTTCTTCAATGTCGCGAGTGTTGGCCTGAGCGTCAAGATTACTCAGCATCTTTCTAAAGAAGCCAAGCGCCGTTGGGGGATTTTAGCCTATGCGAAGACTGCATTTCAGGTGATTGTCAAGAATCGCCCCTTTAGGGCTGAAATTCGGCTTCCGGGTCGATCGTTTCGCATCCGCACGGTTCAAATCTCTGTGGGCAATGGCCGTCACTACGGAGGCGGCATGACGGTTGCCCACGATGCCACCATCGACGATCAGCGGCTCGACCTTTACAGCCTTGAGATTGAGCATTGGTGGCAGTTTATCACGCTCATCCCCGCACTTTGGATTGGGCATTTTCATGAATGGCTGGGAGTGCGGACGCTCGAAGCTCAAGAGATTGAAATCTATACTCGTAGCCCCCATCTTGTAAATACTGACGGGGAGATCACGACGCAGACGCCGGCTCACTTTCGATTGGTGCCTCATGCGATCGCAGTAATTGTTCCTCAAAATAAAAGCGATAATTAGTGAGATTCGCGGGTGAACTGGGCGATCGCCTTCACTCTCTGCTTCCTCCACTCCCTACACAATTCGGTGCAACTCACCTATGGAACAACTTTTGCAGTTCTTTCCGGGCAGTCCTAGCCCGATCGTTGCGTTTACGATTCTGCTGCTGGTGATTTTGATTGTTCCGCCTTTTTTTGAACGCCTGGGATTGCCTGGATTGGTCGGTCTTCTAGTTGCGGGAGTTGCTTTAGGGTCAGATGGCTTGGGGCTATTAAGTGCCGACTCTGAAACGACAAAACTGCTTTCGGATATTGGCAAAATTTATCTCATGTTTGTTGCTGGCCTTGAAGTTGATTTGGGCGAATTTTGCAAAACGCGCACTCGTTCTATCGGATTTGGCGCAGCGACATTCTTGGTGCCGATGATAGTAGGCACCCTAATTGGATTGCAATTTGAGTTTGGCTGGAATGCATCGATCCTCATTGGTTCTCTGCTGGCATCTCATACCTTATTGAGCTATCCCATCATTCAACGGTTGGGTGTTGTGCGCAATGAGGCCGTTACCGTCACAATTGGTGCAACGATCTTCACGGATATCGCCGCACTGCTGGTCTTGGCTATTTGTGTCTCCATTCAGGATGGGGAATTCTCGATTGCGAGTTTGATTGTTCAGCTAGCGGCTCTGGCAATATATTCGTTTATCGTGTTATTTGGCTTTGACTGGGCCGGGAAAGAATATTTTCGACGCACAGGAGAGGAAGAGAGCAATCAGTTTTTGTTTGTGCTCCTCGCTGTTTTTCTGGCCTCAGTTGGGGCTCAAGTCATTAATGTCGATAAAATCGTCGGTGCGTTTCTCGCCGGTCTTGCGGTTAATGATGTGGTAGGGCATGGCCCTGTTAAAGAGAAAGTAGAATTTGTGGGCAGCACGCTCTTCATCCCGTTTTTCTTTGTGGGCACTGGATTGCTTCTAAATGTGCCTGCGTTCGTGCAAAGTCTAACGACAGAATTTGACTTCACCTTCGCTATTGTCCTGGGTTTATTTGTCAGCAAGTTTATTGCAGCGCTCATTGCCAAAGTTATGTTTCGGTATAGTTCGGCAGAGTTGTTCACCATGTGGTCGCTCTCCTTGCCGCAGGTCGCTGCAACATTGGCTGCCGCATTGGTGGGGCTGGAAGCCGGATTGTTGAACGAGGCCGTGTTCAACAGCGTGATTGTCTTGATGTTAGCCACGTCACTACTAGGGCCGCTGATCACAGAACGGTTTGCGGTAGGGCTATCAGTTCCTAAACCCAACCTAGATGCGGTCGCTCAGGACGGTTGGTGGATCGATGAAGACGAGGAGTCTGATGATCTCTCTGAAGTGTCTGAGGGCGGTCATCCGTTTACGGTTTTAGTGCCGATCTATAACCCGTTAACTCAGCGGTATCTGATTGAGATGGCTTCTCTCTTGGCACGCCATGAATCTGGAATCATTGTGCCGCTCTCGATCGCCAGAACCCAAGTGCATCTGGACGAAACCCAGCTCAGTGGAGTGCTCCGACAAAGTCAACGACTGCTTCAGCGGGCTTCAGACATTAGTCGAGAATTTAACGTTCGAGTAGAACCCCGAATTCGAATTGACGGTGATATTTCGGATGGCATTAGCCGCACGGCTCGGGAAGTTTATGCCAACCTCATTGTTATGG
>DBGGTD010000345.1:0-4826 GCA_051162585.1 Elainellaceae cyanobacterium | reverse complement strand
GTGTTGCGTTAATCACGGGATTTGCCAGCCCGATTCAAAGCTTGCTAATTGTCGCAACGTTTTATGCCTGGTTAGCCAAAACGACTGCCAATATAAGGCTCAGCTACCTCAGCGTCGGGTTAGCAGACTGGGCAGTATTGAGATTTTTAGATCAGCAAGACTGGCTCGAACCGATTTGGTTAGGAGTGGTAGTGGGTGGGTCGCTGCTGTATCTCGCGCATGTTGATCCCTACTTGCGATCGCCCTCTGAGCGAGAAAAGCGGCATATTCTAAGGCTTCTGGCAACCAGCCTCATGTGCCTCACCGGGTTTTACCAGGCTGACGTCAGCGTATGGGCGGGGCCGCTCTTGATTGGGTTTGCAATAGGGTTAATTTTTATCGGACTTGCGCTTCAGGTGCGGGCATTTCTCTACATTGGTACGGCGACCTTTATTCTCGAAATCTGGAGGCAAATCTGGCGGTTTATTACAGACGATCCGATGCTGCTCTGGGCAATCGGTATTGCCATCGGACTGACGTTTATCTGGATTGCGGCAACGTTTGAAGCTCGACGTAGCCAAGTCACGGGTTTGATGAACTATTGGATGACCAAGCTAGATGATTGGGAATAGGATAGTCTCAAGCACTGGTTTGAATGTGGCTTCACCCGTTGTTCAAACAGGGGTTAAATGTATTCTTTCTATTCCGTTCATTAGCTGACTTCCTAAATGTTCTCTAGCGCCATCGCTTTGCCTCCGCCTCGATTCTGGCGTTATTTGCTCAGAGTGGCTGGGTTTGCAGCCGTTCACTTTGGGATTGCTCGTTTAGTTTTTCTAATTCCCATTGGAAATCTGGATGTTTGGCCTCTCTGGGTGTCGGCGGGGTTTACTCAAGCCGTGCTTCTCTATTGGGGGTGCCGATTCTTCCCTGGTATTTTGATTGGGACGTTTTTAGTTGGTGTTTCATCAGGGTTGCACTGGTTGTTAGCCAGCCTATTTGCTCTCAATGATGTCGTGCAGGCGGTGCTGGGAGTCACCTTGCTCAAGCGCAGCGGGTTTCAGCGTGAGCTAGGTCGTTTAAGCGATGTGGTTGCGCTGTTTGCCCTGTCTGCCATTATTCCGTCTGCGGTGAGTGCGACGGTCGGCACGTTTCATCTCGGCTGGAGCGGCATGATTCCGTGGGCTGCCTATGACGAAAACTGGTTTACCTGGTGGATTGGGAATTTGACGGGAATTCTGACGCTAATGCCTGTATTGCTAACGCTGCGACAGTGGCGGGCGATCGCCCAATATCCCGAACGACGCATTGAAATCTTGATGTGGTTACTCACATCGGCAGGCATCAGTTGGTTTCTGTTCTGTTCGGTCAGACGAATGGACATTGCCCCTTATCCGCTCGAATATGTGCCCTTCCCGTTTCTGATTTGGGGAGCACTCCGCTTGGGGCAACCTGGGGCAGCCCTGTCCACGGCTTTAATCACCAACATTGCAACTCTGGGAGTCGTTCTCGACCGGGGTCCGTTTATTGCCAATGCTCAAACCGTTTCACAGGCGGTTCTTTCTCTCCAGGCGTATATTTGCGTGATCGCGCTGACTGGGTTGACGTTAGCAGCAGTGATGACCGAGCGAGAAGAGGCGAGAGTGTCGCTCCAGCATGAAAAAGAACGATCAGAACAATTGCTGCTGAATATTTTGCCGTTGCCGATTGCCAATCAGCTCAAACAAGAACGCCGCACCATTGCCGATAGCTTTGCTGAAGTCACGGTTTTGTTTGCTGACATTGCCAATTTTACTCGCCTGTCTGCGACCCTTTCTGCCCAAGAGCTGGTTGCCCTGCTGAATGAAATTTTTTCAGCGTTTGACGATATGGCAGACAAGTATGGACTAGAGAAAATCAAAACCATTGGCGATGCCTACATGGTCGTCGGCGGGCTGCCCTTTCCCCTTGAAAATCATGTCGAGGCGATCGCCGACATGGCGATTGAGATGCAAGCGGCGATGGTGCGCTTTAGCCAGATCCATCAAAAGCCGTTGGCAATGCGAATCGGCATCAATACCGGCCCCGTGGTGGCGGGCGTAATTGGCACTCGAAAATTTATTTACGACTTATGGGGAGATACGGTGAATACGGCTAGCCGCATGGAATCTCAAGGCATTGTTGGGCAGATTCAAGTGACTGATGAAACCTACGAACGACTGCGCGATCGCTATGAGTTTCAAAAACGCGGCACGATTGACATTAAAGGCAAAGATGAAATGGTCACCTACATTCTAGTAGGGCGAAAGGCGATCGCCCGTCAGCCCGAAGAATTGCTGGAAAGCTGAAAACCCGAGTGTTGAAAATAGCTTTTAAGAAAATCGCCCGCTATAGCGTTCTTCCGCCCACGGTTCCCCCCGGCGATGATAGCCGTTCCGCTCCCAAAAGCCTAGTTCTTCTGTATCGAGAAACTCTAGACCATTAATCCACTTGGCACTCTTCCACGCATATAAGTGAGGCACCACGAGGCGTAACGGGCCTCCATGATCGGCAGGCAACGGCTCACCCGATAGCGTGTGGGCAAAGAAATTTTCGTCTCGCACAAAATCGTCAAGGGCAATATTGGTGGTGTAGCCACCATAGCAGTGCTCCATGATGTGAGCGGCTTTGGGATCAAGCTCAACATGCTGCATGAAGTCTGTTACCTTAACGCCCGTCCACTGGACATCAAGCTTCGACCAAGTGGTGACACAGTGAAAATCAGCCGTGAAATCACTCTGAGGCATTGCCATCAGATCAGCCCACCGAAATGTGATGGGTTGTGCACGCCCCCAAATCTTTAATTCCCAATTATCTGTATTGACACTGGGAGTCTGTCCGTAGGTAAGCACCGGAAACCCTTTCGCCAAATGTTGGCCAGGAGGCACTCGGTCTTTGAGTTCGGGCCCTGGTTTCTGAAAGAATTTACCCGCCATAAGCACTATGAAATATTGAAACGACTATTCTATTCTTCGTCGTCTTCGTCGTCTTCATCTTGAGGATATACAAAGCCTGTAGAACGGCCTGTTAAGATCGACTTTCCGAGGGAAAGAGCTTTCTGTGCTTCCAAGTTTGCCTTGCGTTTCCAGGTAGCCTTGCGCATGCTGCGCTTCGATTTTGAGGTTTTCTTCTTAGGAACAGCCATGACTGCAAATGCCGAGTTTGTTCACAACCTTTCTAAGATAAAACATCTGGTTCGACTTTTGCTAAGTTTTCTCAAACTTACCGATTTGTACAGCCTTATGCTCTCGCGTTGGGACACCCCGAATGACTGAAACAAGACAAGCACAGTTCATCTGCGTTAACCTGCGTTAACCTGCCAGCGCATGTGCTAATTGGCTGATTCCATCCCGAATTTGCGCCTTGCTGAGTTCTCCATAGCCCAGGATCAATTCCCCCGGTGGCGGAGAGGTTAAATAATGCGGATATGCTGACATCAGCCCAACTCCAGCATGAGCAGCCCGGTTTATGATCTCGTCATCCCTCAGCGACGTATGCAGGCGGATCATCAGGTGAATGCCCGCTTTTTCTCCCAAGATGGTGACTCGATCGCCAAACTGATGCATGAGTTCATGCACAAGCGTTTGGCGAAGCTGATTGTAGTGCGATCGCATCTTGCGAATGTGACTCTCTAGATGCCCGCCTTCGATGAAATCAGTCAGTACTTTTTGGTCGAGGGTGGGAAGCTGGCGATCGCTCAGCCATTTAGCGTGAGCAAAAATAGACACTAGATGAGGGGGCACGACCCAATATCCGATACGGAGCGACGGAAATAGTACTTTGGAAAACGTGCCGATATAGAGAACCGAATTACCCGAGTCGAGTCCTTGAAGGGCTGGAATGGGGCGATCGCCATACCGATATTCGCTGTCATAGTCATCTTCTAAAATGATGGCTCCGGTCTGCTGTGCCCATGCCAGCAGCTCGAGTCGGCGCGACAATGACAACGTGGCTCCGGTTGGAAACTGGTGAGACGGTGTGACATACACTAACCGAATTGAGCCAAGAACTGAGCTAACATGAGCGGCTAGCGTTCCGATCCTCATGCCCGCTTCATCGACAGGTACTGGTAGCAACTTAGCTCCGTGGCTCTGAAAAATTCGTCGAGCGCTGAGATAGCCCGGATCTTCCATTGCTATCGTCTCATTCGGATTGATCAAAAGGCGCATGGTTAGATCGAGGGCTTGCTGGGTGCCGTTTGTGATAATAATCTGTTCTGGATCGCAGCGTACTGCACGGGCCCGAGCAAGATAGCGGGCGATCACCTCTCTCAGGGGGCGATATCCGCAAACATCTGGTGCATAATCCAGCCACGCGCAATCATCCCGGCAGTGACGAGACATGAGCCGCCGCCACAGCGTCATCGGAAACTGATCGAGAGCAGGCCGTCCGTAGCGAAAATTTATCGGTAAATGAGGTTCAGGTTGAAGCACAACTGAGGTTTGAGACAGTCTTTCTCCATAGACAGACAGAGAAACCGACGGCTGAATAAACTCCTGCACCGATTCCACCGGAGCAGAGTTGAGTAGCTGATCTGGAATCTGAGCACAGACGTAGGTTCCTGACCCGGTCACCGCTTCAAGATATCCTTCGCTTAAAAGTTGATCATAGCTTTGGGTGACGGTTGTGCGCGAAATGCCGAGTGACTTGGCGAGCGATCGCGTGGATGGAATCTTTTGTTGAGGGTGCAATCGTCCTGATAAGATCGCTTCCCGCAACTCGTCATACAGTTGTTGGTGCAGTGGGATTGCTAGATTGCTATCCAGAGTAATAGGTAAATCCATATGGTTCTTGAAGTTGCCATCTTAACCGTCAAACCCGATGAAACTCAG
>DBGGTD010000344.1:0-5843 GCA_051162585.1 Elainellaceae cyanobacterium | reverse complement strand
GAAAAAAATCCCGATGACTTGCCAGAGAAATCCGTGACCGTAAAATTTTGGGTTTAGCTCACCTATTCATAATCATCTACTTTTATACCCGTTCCTATGCTTGTATTTGCCTCATTTTTAATCCTGGTAGGACTGACAGCTCTTAGACACACTCCCATCAGCGGCTTTGCCAAGAAGCCCTGGCAAGATTGGGTGCTGGATGGATCCGGATTATGGGTGCAAGGGATCTTGATTCCGATCGTGCAAATTTTCCTCGTACATCATCTTTGGGCATACTTGCTCCCCGATCTCGGCAGTCAGTTGACGCTCTTATTTATTCCTGCATTTTTACTCAGCTTTGTCGGCGTTGATTACCTCTATTACTGGAACCATCGTCTACTGCACACTCGATTATGTTGGGCGGTTCACAGCGTCCATCATACGGTAACCGACATGGATGTCATGGCTACGTCGCGAAATACGGTATGGAGCAGCTTCTTGATTATCTACGTGTGGATTCATGCGCTGCTGATTTATCTCCTAGCTAACCCAACTGCCTACATTTTGGGCGTCAGCCTTTCATCTGCATTGGATTTATGGCGACACAGTTCCTTTAGTCCGACTCCAAACCTGTTGATGCATCGGCTCCTTGCTCCCTGGCTGATTTTGCCGACCGATCATGCGTGGCATCACGGGCAAGAATCTGAACCCGTTAATTTTGGCGCGAATCTGAAGGTCTGGGATCAGCTTCATGGAACCTACTTCAAGGGCGATCGCCCTCCAAGTTCTCTAGGGACTCCAACATCGCTTAATCTCATTCAAAAACTAGTTTTTCCATTCACAGGTTCTTAGCTATCCCCCCATGACCCTTCTAAGCACTCTCCTCTCCCTCTTCCCCACCCTTGTTATGGCAATGGCGGGTGCATCTTTTATTTGGATGTGTGTATCTCCAGGGATTTTGAGCATTGGGGCACTGGTCCTCTCGCTATATGGCGTCCCCCTGATGGTCTATCGGCTCCATGCCAAGTTTTATCCAGTCCAAGAGGGGATTAGCTATCTGCGCGGTACAGACTATTCGCCGTGGTGGGGGAGTCATCAAATTCAAATCATTTACATCGCAGTTCCAATTCTCGAAACATTGCTGCGATTGATTCCGGGTGCCTTCTCGCTATGGTTGCGGCTCTGGGGCGCGCAAATCGGACGAGATGTCTATTGGACACCCCGACTTGAACTCGCCGATCGGGGCTTAATCCAGGTGGGCGATCGCACCGTAATTGGCAACGGAGTGAGTCTCTATTCCCATGCCATCAAACCTAAAAAAGGCAACCTGCTGCTCTATGTTAAGCCGATCATCATTGGTCGAGATGCGTTTGTAGGAGGCGGATGCCGGCTGGCTCCAGGCGTCACCGTCCCAGATGGTGCCTGTGTGCCGACGTTAACCGACTTATTTCCCAATCGCACCGCAGACGACATTGTCGAGCAGGAGGATCTATCATGCGCTGGCTAATTCAAGGATTGGGACATCTGCTTGCGCCTGCGGCACGGCGATTTCATCACGCCCTAGACCATCCCCAAGCCGCTCAGCGACGCGTGCAGCGAGAAATTGGCGATCGCCTGATTCGCAGCGAATATGGCAGGTCGTTGGGGATTCAGACCCTATCAGATTGGCATCGTGTCCCCATCGTCACCTACGATGACATCCAAGACTGGATAGCCTCTACCGTTTTATCCCACCGCAACCTGCCGTCCAGGAGAGTTCTCACACCCGATCCCATTCTGTTCTATGAAAAAACATCGGGTAGCCGAGGAGCCGCAAAGTCAATTCCCTACACGCGATCGCTCCGCCGATCGTTTAACCAGATGTTTTGCGTGTGGGCACACGATTTGATTTGCAATGGCCCACCATTGACGACAGGCAAAACATATTTTTGTTTTTCTCCGCCGATTGGAACGACACAAAACTCTGCCGACGATTCTGACTATTTAGATCCGTGGCTGCGGCTGCTGATGCGTCCATTTTGGGTGCAGCCTGACGGAGTTCATCGGATTCACGATGTCAACGAGTTCAAAGAAAAACTGTGCCTGACATTGCTGCGAGAGGAGCGACTTGAAATCATTTCAATTTGGAGTCCAAGCTTTCTCAGCGTACATCTTGACTATATTCACACGCATCGACTCAGGCTAAGAGAAATACTCCGGGATCAGCTCTCTTCAGAGCGATACGAGCTATTAGGCAACTCCCCAATTCCGTGGCATCGACTCTGGACACAGTTGAAACTGATTTCGTGTTGGGACAGTGCCGCTGCTGCCGATCAGGCAAATCGACTGCGATCGCGCTTTCCCGGCGTCTTGATCCAAGGAAAAGGGCTGCTAGCAACTGAAACCCCGATGACGATTCCCCTAATTGCGGCTCAGGGATGCGTTCCGGTGTTAGACGAGGTGTTTTTCGAATTTGAAGACAACCGGGGATCAATTTGCCTCCTGCACGAACTAGAGTTTGGCAACTCCTACGAGGTGATTGTGTCGCAAAAAGGAGGGCTATATCGCTATCGCATGGGCGATAGCGTTCGCGTCACTCACTTATATAAGCAGACTCCTTGTTTAGAATTTCTAGGACGCACCCAGTCCACTAGCGATCTGGTAGGTGAGAAACTCTCTGAAGCATTTGTGAGAGATGCCCTCAATCAAATTGGACTGGCCTCTAGTTCGTTCAAATGTCTGATCCCCGCGACGATGCCCAGCCCCCACTACATTCTGCTACTAGATCACGCACCTGATATACCAGAGGCGATCGCCCAACAACTGGATCAGGCGCTTTGTCAGGCCCATCACTATAGCTATGCTCGCCAACTCCAACAGCTTGCCCCAGTGCGCGTCATGGTTTCGCCGCACATTCCAGAAATCATGACCCAGCATCAGCTTCAACGTGGAAAAAGGTGGGGCGACCTTAAACACCCGTTGCTCATGACTCGAATTGCCCCGTCCGACTGTCTGACTGCATTAGAGCAGGCTCACCAGCAGGCGATCGCCCCACCCAATTCTTCCTTTCGAAAGAGCCCTACTCGGAACGGGTTCCTCCGCTAGTGAGAGTAACGCTTAACATATCTTTGTTAAGTTCTGTAACAGATGGAATTATAAATCCGTTAATTTGTTTATCTGCTCGTTTGCTCTGGCAGATAGACCGATTGTAGTGAATTTAAAGGAGGTCAACGCATGACTTTCGCGAACCTCAGAATGAACCCAGACCTAGCCATTGAAACGTTTGTGCGCCAAAGTGTTGATGATCAGCTTGCACTATTGTGGTGCATCTACACTAAAGTTGGTGGGTCAGTGACACCCGCTGCTCCCGATGCAGCATCGCCTGAAATCGTAGAAGGATTATTTAACCAGGTGAAGCAGTTGAGCCACGACCAGCAGCTTGATGAGATGCGTAACTTGGCAATTAAGCGCAGTTCTACTATCAGCCGTGAGTATGGGGCGTTGAGTGCCAACTCTAAACTGGCGTTCTGGTATCGGCTTGCAAAAGGTATGGACAACGGCACGATCGTTCCTATGCCTAGTGAGTACCACCTTTCCGACGAAGCGCGTGAGCTATTAGCGGCCGTCGAAACGATGGATTTTGAGCAGCAGATCACTTTCTTGCGAAGCTCTGTCAATCCGATGGGTGCTGAGCCTCGCAGTGGAGCAGCAATCTAAGAGCTGGTATTAGCCGTATGGTCGCAAGAGAGCGTCATAGGCCAGTTTAAGGAGCTTATACCTATCATCAAGCCAGAGGGCGATCGCACAGATCGCTCTTTTGCTGTAGCTCAGTATCCGCATGAATACCCCAGATGCTGGCGATCGCACTCCGATGAGAGTCTGAGATCAATCTTGCACACAAATTGTAGCCAAACGAACCCTTTGCAGTAGAATGACCTTCTGTAAGCCGTTATTCAACGCTTAATTCTTGTGAGGCCATGGAATGTAAGTCAGCGGAGGCCGACTTTGTACGTGTGGCAGCAGTTTCAACTGCCGCTACAAAAGTTTTGTCAGTCAATCAGGTCGGCATGCCAAATAAACCTGAATTAACGAGTTGGCTTTGAATCAATCGGATGATATAGCGATCCTAAATCGCTTGTGAATTGTGTGTGAGCGGTGGGGCGGGCGTCGCCCGCCCCACCGCTCACAACCCATCTGGGATTGCTATAGCCATCAAGCTGTGAGTGCTAAAAATTAATTTAAATGATGATTTAAATCTCAATCTTGATAGCCTTAACTTATAAGGTTTAAATATCCTCAAACCAATTGAAACAAGCGGTATTCATTAGGCTATTGTTTGATGATGAGCCATGGCTTTCAAGGGTTCAGCGATTTAGCGCACGTATCTAACTGCTTAGCAATTTCGCGGTATTGATCCCTGTCTTAGATTGTCGGTTGCAGAGTAGCATTCTGTCATTTGTATCCAAATTGATCACACTATTATGCCTAAGGTTCTCGTTTCTGACTCCATTGATAAAGCTGGACTCGATATCCTCTCCCAGGTTGCTCAAGTCGATGTAAAAACCAGCCTTTCTGAAGAGGAATTGGTACAGATTATTCCTGAGTATGATGCACTCATGATCCGCTCAGGGACACAGGTGACGCAGGCAGTCATCGATGCGGGTATGCAGCTCAAAATCATCGGACGTGCGGGCGTTGGAGTCGATAACGTAGATGTCGCAGCAGCAACTCGCCAAGGAGTCTTGGTTGTTAACTCGCCCGAGGGCAATACGGTCGCTGCTGCAGAACATGCGATCGCCATGATGCTTGCTTTATCACGTCATATCCCTGATGCGAACCAGTCGGTGAAAAGCGGCAAGTGGGATCGCAAAAGCTTTACCGGCGTTGAAGTCTACAAAAAGGCCCTCGGGATCGTTGGGCTGGGAAAAATTGGAGCCCACGTCGCCACCATTGGTCGAGCCATGGGAATGCGGCTTTTAGCATACGATCCGTTTCTTTCGACCGAACGCGCCGAACAGCTAGGATGCCAGCTTGTCGAGATAGATGTGCTGCTTCAAGAAGCAGACTACATCACGCTGCATCTTCCCAAAACGCCTGAGACGCTTCACATGATTAATGCAGATGCATTTGAGAAAATGAAACCCACCGCGCGAATCATTAACTGTGCCCGAGGCGGCATCATTGATGAATCGGCTTTGGCTGATGCCTTAAAGCAAAACAAAATCGGCGGAGCAGCACTAGATGTCTACGAGCATGAACCGCTGGGCGAGTCTCCGTTGACTGCATTAGGGAAGGAAATTGTGCTGACTCCCCACTTGGGTGCATCCACAGCGGAAGCGCAGGTGAATGTCGCAATCGACGTTGCTGAGCAAATCCGAGATGTGTTGCTAGGTCTTCCTGCGCGATCGGCAGTCAATATTCCAGGGCTCCGTCCTGATATTTTAGAGAAACTGCGTCCTTATCTTCAGCTTGCAGAGACTCTAGGTAACCTTGTCAGCCAATTAACAGGAGGGCGTGTCGAGTCGCTCAATATCAGGCTCCAAGGTGAGCTCGCCACTAATGAAAGTCAGCCCGTGGTTGTTGCAGCACTCAAGGGATTACTCTCTCATGCTTTACAAGAACGGGTTAATTATGTTAATGCCAGCATTGAAGCTAAAGAACGAGGCATTAAGGTTGTAGAAACCCGAGACTCTAGCGTCAAAGACTACACCGGATCGCTTCGCCTCTCGGCACAAGGCTCTCTGGGCAGTCATTCTGTGACGGGCGCATTGTTGGGCGATAATGAGATTCGGATTACCACCATTGATGATTTCCCGATTAACGTTCCGCCAAGCGACCACATGCTGTTTACGCTGCACCGAGATATGCCAGGAATCATTGGCAAA
>DBGGTD010000343.1:0-6373 GCA_051162585.1 Elainellaceae cyanobacterium | reverse complement strand
TCGCACGACCCTCACCTTGCCAGAGCTGCCGCCCCCGTCTGCCCAAGGCATTCGTCCGCTGAGCCATATTCGACACACGATTCGAATTTTGCTGAATCAGCATCAGATTCCTGTTGAGTTGCTCACTGTGGGGCAGGGTGATTTGCTGTTTCAATTTAAGGGCGATCGCCCGTGGCAAGTGTTGGCCGTGGTTGAACACCAGCTGATCGACGTGATATCGAGCCCAGATCAGGTGGTCGCAGAACTCCAGAATGACCATCGCTGGACGGTGGTGCAGGAAATTCGGTTTGCCCCGCCGAGTGTGTTCAAGCGGTTTCTCTCCCAACTTGCAGCGGATGGTGCTCAAACTATTGACCCCGTCGATGGGGTAGTGCCGATCGGCACAGCCAATCAGGGCTATTGGGCCTCTAGCCTTCAGGCGCTGCTGAACGAGGATGCGCCCACTCTAGATCAGGTGGCTGAAACAACGCTGATTGTCGAAGCGAGTGCTCCTCAATGGATTAATCAAACGCCCGTGACAACGCCTAGCGAAACGACGCTACAGTTTTTGCCAAATGGGAGTCAGCTTGGCATTCTCAGCAACCCGCAGGATTATGCGCCATCCGATCCGCGATCGCCCCAGTGGCTGCTGCTGTCGATGCCGTTTTTAGGACGGTTGCAGACCGATCGCAACGATGCTCTTAGTTCATCAGCCCATCCGCTTCTGCGCGATCCGGTGCTTCTTCTAGCTACTCAATCCCTCGACAATCCCACTCTGGCTCTGGCTTTGACCTCATGGGCCGAGGGTGTGTCTGTTCGCGTGGGCGTATCGGGCTTTGATGCGGCGGCGGGGCGGACGTGGGCGCGGCTCGATCCGCTCTCGTTAGAAGAAGGCTGGTTTCGGGTGCAAAATCCTCGACCTGAATCTTTCTCGACGGGCTTACAAAGCATTTTGGCAGCATTTCCAAACACCCCCGCTCGCTTGAGTCGCTCGGTGGCGCTGCGCGTGGCGTTTAACCCGGCCCGCCCATCCTATCCGCCGTCCATACGTCCTGATCAGTCAATGCCTGATCCCGTTTCTGGTGATGACTTGGTTTGGCGACCCCAAAGCCTATTAGCCCAGCCTGGAGTGGTGGGCAGTGCTCAACCTGATTTTATCGGCAGCGATCGCGGGCTTGAGGCGCTTTATATCTTTTTGCCAGGGGACGATCGCACGATCGTTTATGATGTGTCGGGCGCGAACCCCAATCCCCTCAATTTGCAAATTGATAACGCCGATACCACCACCACCTGGCTACCCGATGGGGGGCTGCGGGTCAATCAACGCACCCTGATTCATTCGCTGCGATCGCCCACTCGCGTGATGCGGGCATGTCAAACTAGCCAGGAACTCACCCTAGAAGCCTGGATTCGACCTGAAAACACGAATCAGGATGGTCCAGCTCGTATTGTTTCGGTGTCGAAGAATCCAGGCAATCGGAATTTCACGCTGGCACAGGGGCCGGGGGACGATAATCAACCTTCGAACGGATATAACATGCGGTTGCGAACAGCTAATGATCGCAATGCCAGCAACTACCTATTTACTGCCAACGGCACCGTAACGACCGAGTTGACCCATCTGGTCTACACGCGCGATCGCTCCGGCAATGCCACCTTATATATCAACGGTCAGCCGCAGGCAACTGGACGCATCGACGGCAATTTTTCGACGTGGGATCTCGACTATCAGCTTGCCCTCGCCAATGAATTTTCAAGTGAGCAAGACTTCTGGTTGGGCGACTATCATCTTGTGGCTATCTACAGCCAAGCCTTGAGTGCAGAGCAGGTTCAGCGGCATACCCAAGATGGTTTAAATCGCCGACGAACCGCCCGTTCGGTTCCCTACTGCTGGTCTGTCGTCGGCGCGCAGATTGCCAGCAGCCAGCTTTTAACCCATCGCACGGCAGCGGTATCTGACCACCATGCAGCTGCCACGCAGCTTCCGGCACGGCTGATGATCAATGGGCAATCTAACAATGGGCAATCTAATCCGGTGCCGATGAGCATTGCCGTTAGTCCCTATTTAGGCATCGACTTTCGCCCTGCGGGTGAGCGATCGCCCGACCGAGATCCTCAACTGGTTTCGACGGAGCTACTCTGCCTCGATACGGCGTCGGGGCAGTTGCTTCCAGTTGCAAGTCGGCTTTGGGAAGAGACGCAAGAGCTCGACGAACGCAGTCAATTTTGGGCAATCGAAACCCATCGACGGCTAGCTCCTGAGTCGGCGATCGCCATCCTGCGCCGCCGTGAAATTGATGCCAATCTCAACGCTCAGGCAGAGGGCACTGCATCTGCAGTCGTCACCTATCGATTTCAAATCGTCGCGATTCAGCCTGTCCGATCCCTCGCAACGCGAGTGTTTTCGCTGCGATCGCCCGTTGAGCAGCTCCGTTTTCGAGAAGGTCAGTTTGGGGGCGATCATCTACCACAAACGATTCATGAGTTTGAGCTTGCTCCGCCTCAAACGACTGGCGTTCAACCCCTCTATTTGCCAGATGTGGACATGATGCCTGGATGGCCTCGGGGAGTGAGCGCCTTGCGGCTGAGCGTGCAGTATACCCAAGACCAGCAGGCGGTGATTGGGTCAGTCGGGTCAGAAGACGAACCCCCCGCCACGCAAACCCTTTGGTGGCAAGCTCCGCAGTATGGGGTGCAGTACCGTTCATCTGCTTCAAATGGTTCTGCGGATGACAATCTTCCAACGGCTGGGCTTCCTCCGATATTTCGCCCTGGTGCCATCAAGACGTTACTGCCCGTTTTGCCCAATCCTCCCGTGCCCGTAGTTGATGTGAGCGTGCAGTTCAATTCCGCCACGCCTCCCATTGAGCGCTGGCAATCCGTCTTACCCGGAACCTTTCGCTATCTACTGACGGGCGATCGCCCCGGTGTGATGATTGCCGTTCGCAATCAGATTCTTCGACAGCAGATTGCCCAATCCAGCGAGGATGGAGATTCGACAACTACCACCGTGTTAGTGTCAGGAAGTATTCCTGTTCAGCATCGGGTGCCTCGTCCAGTGCCGTTACCTGAGAATCATGATCCGAACTATGCGCTGCAAACTTGGGCCAGTTACTTCGAACCAACTCAAACGCTTCTAGCTACACCTGCGCCTGCCGATGAAGCATTTTTTGCAGCGTGCTATGTGCGCATTGATGAACAACTCCAACGGGTTCATCCGGCGCAACGACTGCGGCTCGTTCTCCAACAGCCGATTTATGGCAAAATCACCCCCCAATGGGCAGGTGAGCTAACCGTTGAGGCGATCGCCACCGTCGAACCGCCCGACTCCGATTTCACCGTAGATGATTGGGATATTCAGCTCACGCTAGTAGATGGCAATCAAACCCTTGCCTTCCAAAGACTAACCACCCCAAGCGGGCTGAAATTTGAAGTGTCAGACGCCCAATCGGAAACGCTCGAACGGATTCTTGCCCGGAAAGCTTCGGGTGACGAAGTCCGCATCCAGGCTGAGGTCAAACCAAAGGCAATCACTAACAACTTCAGTCAAACCCTCTCATTCTCATTACGAATGACAGACCCAGACCTGCTTCCTCTGCCCCTTAAACCCACCTTCATTCACTTTGAGGACCCCGAATATAATCGTCAGCTCGCGTCGTCATCTGCCCATGCAACGGGCAATCTCTTGGTCACAGAAGGGGATGATCTAGTACTTCATGAGGTCAAACTATCGAGCGATCGCCGGGAATATAACCCAGATAGCACGCTATTTTTGCGCTACGACTGGGATGATAATCGTGCCAGCACAGGGACGTTAGCCCTATCCCGTATTAGGGGGGCAGGCGTTGTGACCCCCTTAAAGCTTTCTGCGGCTGGAGCAATGACGGCTGGAGCGCTCCAATCGTTTTCCTTCTCTAACCTTCAGTCGATAAACTCGTTGACATTCGTTCAGGGCGATGTGATTCAGTTTAAGCTGACGGTTCTGGGTACTGACATCATTCTTCAGGTCAACATCGTTGCCGATCCGGTGATGCCTTCTACCCAAGCTGCTTATGCCCTATTACGTCCGTCTCAGACGTCCACGACGAATACAACGACTGTCGAATGCGTTCGCTTTGCTTGGAGCCCCATGCCGTCTCGGGTAGACCTAGTGTGTGCAGAAGATTTGAGAACAGAAGTCGTGCGACGACGAGCCGTGTTTAAGTGGTGTGACTCCGTCCGTCCCAATGCTCAGAAAACGAGCAATCGCTATGCCATCCAAAAGATTACGCAAACGGGATCGACCCATTTCCCGGTGTTTTAATGCAAGCGTTGTTAATTCAAGCGTTGCTGATGCAAGGAGAGCCTGTGGCGATCGCACTCAGTTTAGTTGGATAATACCGTCTTGAGTGGGGTCCTGTCGGACTTCGCGGTAGCTTTGCACCCACAGCATCGCCGTCACTAGCACAATCGAAAACAGCCCCAGGTTTAAAACTTTTAGCCAAAGAGGAGAGGGAGGGGGCGATCGCCGGACAGGAGGGGCCGACAAGCCTGATTTCAACTGATGCAAAACGAACGCCGCATTGGGCGGACGCTGCCAGAACAAGGGTTCCATCAGGTAATCCAGCCAATCCGCTAGAGGCTTGGGAACGTGCTGGGCGTCCTCTCTCCAGAGGAGCGCTCCCGTCTTTTCGCTGGCATCTAAATCGAGGGGATGTTCGCCCGTAAGTAGAAAAACAAAGGTACGTCCTAGCGCGTATAAATCAGACTGGGGAACGGTTCTACCTGTTACCTGCTCAGGAGCCGTGTAGCCCGGAGAGAAAATGCCCATTCCGGTCACGTCTTTGCCCATCAGTCGCTCAATCACGGTATGGGAGACTTCACGCACGGTGCCAAAGTCAATCAAGACAAGCTGCCCATCAGGTTTCAGCATGATGTTAGACGGTTTAATATCCCGATGGAGATAGCGATGTTGATGCAGGTGATCGAGCACGTTGAGGATCTGCACGAGCCAAGCAAGGGCTTTGTGAGGATCCAAGGGACCTTGCTTTTCGATCCGGGTTTGCAGATTTTCTCCCGGCACTTTCTCCATCACCAGACAGTGCAACGGCTTTTTCCGTCGAGGCAGCGAGATAGAAAAATAACCATCCCCAGGCTTTATCGTAGGCAACCCTGGATGATGCAGCGTTTTTAATGCTTCGGCTTCTTGTTGCAGTAGCCGCACAGACGCAGAATGATTTTTTTTAGAAATTTTTAGAACTTTGCAGCGTTGGATTGCCGACGTAGAGTCGGCACTACCTTGGTTTGAGGCACACCACAAATCCTCTACTTCAAAGATTTCAGCATTTCCTGGTTCATCCAAGGAGCGCAATGGCGCAATCAGCCGATAGCGATCGCCAATCCGCAATGGGGCCTCACATCCCGAACAGATCTCTGCGGAATCAGTATTTTTTCTCTGCTTGCATTTGGGGTTGATGCAATACGCCACGGTTCACGAATCAAGGGTTTGGGAGATGACATCCATAACAGTAGGCGGTAGGTTAAATCGCCCTTCTGATGTTTCGAGGAGCGATCGCTGTTTGAGAGACTGCAACGCCCGAATTAAATCTTGGGGTGATGACTCTGGTAAGGCATTGATCAATTCGTCCAGTGACATGGGCTGCTGTTTTTGGGCAATTTGATGCAAAATTTCATCTTCCACGTCCGATACTCGCTCCAGAATGTCTTCGATATAGTCACTGATGTCGTGGGTAAACAACGTTGTTTTCAAGAATGCAGTGACATTACCATCAAAAACCTCTCGAATCGTTGTCGCTACCATTTTGAGCATAAATGGATTGCCTCGATAGCCTCTAATCAAGTCTGTCCATTTTTGGGTGTCTCCTGTCAAGCCTTTTTCGATGAGCAAGTGTTTGGCATCCGATTTGCTGAGCCCGTCAATTTTGAGCGATCGCACGGGAGAGGTTTCGCCTTCAAGGAGAGCAATTTCTGACGGCTTTTCTTGGCTTGTGACCATCACGCAGCTTCGATGGGGCTCTTGCCCCAAACGCTTGAACAATTCCCCATACTCGTCATAGCCATCGCGATAGACTCCGGCAAGCCGACCACTTTGCAGAATTGACTCGGCTCCATCTAGCACCACCAGACAGCGATGACTGCGGAAATAGTGAATGAGAGCTGACATCTGAAATTCTAGAGATTCAGACGGTGATTTACCGTTATGTGAGGTGAAAGAAACATCTGTGAGAATTTGAGTGATCTGATTCAGCAACTCATCCAGTGAGGGAGCGTGCCGCAGCGATAGCCATAGGACAGACTCAAACTCGTCTTGAATCTGACGAGCCAGCTTTACCGCGAGTGCAGTCTTGCCAATCCCCGCCATTCCCAACACCGTTACCACTCGGCACTGGTCTTG
>DBGGTD010000342.1:0-3584 GCA_051162585.1 Elainellaceae cyanobacterium | reverse complement strand
ATGATGACTATAGAAAAATGACGAGAAACTACCAATAATTTCACAACTCTTAATCTTCGAATTCAAGTATTAATTTTGAGCATGAATATTTAAGCATTTCTGAGGTTGAATCAAAGGCTTGCTCATTAAAGGTCTGTTATCCGATATAGTTCCTTTGGGATGACGTGACTAGACTCTAGATTGGCGATCGCATGAGGGTTGAGCAAGGTGGTTGATAGAAATAGACAACAGCATCCATTGAATTGGCTACGCCGAGGCATGGCACTGCTGCTCATTCTATGCATTGGGTTAACAGGATGTGGCGATCGCCCTGCCAAGTCGAAGACACCACGCAGTTCCGAACCTGCCAAAACGGTATCTACACGCAAGCTTTCGGAGGTGTCGCCTCCAGACACGATTCAAGAGCTTCGTCCAGCGTTAGACACCCTTCAACCCCAAGTCACGATTCTTAGACCTCGTTCTGGTGAGGTGCTGCAAGATACGGTCGTCACAGTAGAGCTGCGCGTTCAAGACCTACCCGCATTTAAGAATGAAGAATACGGTCTAGGGCCTCATTTGCACGTCATTCTAGACAATCAGCCCTATCGAGCCGTGTATGACCCGAGCAAACCGCTTGTTTTTGAAGATCTTGAGCCTGGAACACACACCATTCGAGCCTTCGCATCCCGTCCTTGGCATGAGAGTTTCAAAAACGAAGGCGCGTTTGCACAGACCACCTTTCACATTTTTACGGAAACCTCCACCACCCACCCAAGCGCCAATCAGCCTCTGATTACCTACAGCAGACCCAAGGGCACCTATGGCGCGGAGCCCATTTTATTGGATTTTTACTTGACCAATGCGCCGCTTCACCTAGTTGCCCAAGAAAGCGCTCAGGATGACATTCTCGACTGGAAAATTCGCTGCACGGTCAACGGACAAAGTTTTACGTTCGATCGCTGGCAACCTATTTACTTAAAAGGATTCAAGACAGGCAGAAACTGGATTCAGCTTGAACTACTTGATGAAAATGACGCGCTTATTCCCAATGTCTATAACAACACAGCACGACTGATCACCTTAGAACCCAACGGCCAAGATACCTTATCAAAACTGGTGCGAGGAGAACTTTCTGCATCAGAGCTGCGCGGCATTGTTGATCCGAACTATAAGCCGGAACCTCCCACAACTGAGCCATCTGAGGTTGAGCGAAAACCCAAATCCATACCGGAGCCAGAGCCCACACCTACGTCCCCAGAATCCAAACCTTCACCCGAACCAACCCCATCTCCTGAGGTGTCTCCCGAAGTAGAATCTGAGGCTCCCAAACCTTCTGAACCAAACCCATCTAGCCCCAAATCAGCTCAAGAACCTACAGAGGTAATTCCCTCCAATGCTCTACCTTCTTCGGAATCAGAGCAACTTGAATCTGAGCCAATCGAAAATCCGTCGGTAGAAAATGAGCTAAACCAAGACGATACGGCTGAACCTGCTCCAGATACCGATGCGTCATCTAATCAGTCAAAATCTCAGCAACGTAAACGCCAACCCAGCGTGATTGAACCTCCCGCTGAACCGGGTAGTCTTCCTGAAATTGTGCCGGATATGGCTCCCGACGGTGCATCAGATTTAATCAAGCCATCCGATGAGATTCAGCCATCCGATGAGGAAACTGTGACCGGGGATGAATCTTTAGATGAGCTATCCGATGAATCACCCGGTGAATTATCAGAACCAACAGCAGGCTCAACCGAGGAGACAGACAGCGGTGCAAATCGGTTTTTTAATCGCGTTCGACGCCGTTTCGCCAAGCCTAAACAGCCTTCCATTTCAGAAGACTCTATCAACGAATCAGAAGACACTCCCCAGGCACTCGATAAACCCGCTTCTAATGATTCCCCAGAGGAAAATCCTCCGGAAACTAACACCTCAGGAGAATCTTCAAACGATTCACCAACCGATTCACTAGAAAATAATTTGTCCTTAGAAGACGATTCGCCAGCAAAAAGTCTTTCAGAGAGCGAATCTTCCTCGTCCTCCGATGATTCTCCTAACAAAGAGGCGCGTCTGAGTGAATTCCGAACAGAACGATAGAATTCCAACACTTCCACAGCAATTTTGATATGGGTCAAACGGTTTGGATTGCACGACATGGAAATCGGCAAGACTTTGTCGACTTAGACTGGCAGCGAAAGTCTGAACGCCCTTATGATCCAGAACTTTCTCACGATGGTGTCATTCAAGCGATAGAACTAGGACACCGACTCAAACGAGAGTCCATTACCCACATTTTTGCATCTCCATTTTTGCGCACTGTGGAGACTGCCCATTATGTTGCTGAAACGCTAGATTTGCCGATCAAACTTGAAGCTGGTTTTGGTGAACATCTCAATCCAGATTGGTTTAATGGCAATCCAGAGAAGCTATCACCCGAAACCTTGGCAGAGCGCTTCACGAGAATCGACTTAGAATACCGCAGTCGCGTGACGCCTCAATTTCCTGAAACGTGGGATGACACAATGCATCGAGTCAAGCAAGCCGTCAGCCAGATTGTCGAAGACTATCCAGACGATTTGCTGATTGTTGGTCACGGCGGATCGGTTTTGAGCGCGGCGATTGGGTTATTAGACGACCCGGCTGTTGACGTCCAGAGTTCGTTATGTTGCATTGTAAAACTGGTGCGAGAGGACGATCGCTGGGTGATGGAATTAAATGGAGACACGTCTCATTTAAGTACGTCTGAAGAAACCATCCGGTGGATATAAGAACTTGATGAAAAGAAAATTGAACCGGACTGTGACTCTTTAGACTAGGAAGAGGCATTCAGGTCAAATTGATCTGAGTGCTGCAAGCGAATTGCATAGCTAACTAAATATTTATTGATATTCAAATCACCATGACACTTCTACTCGCAGGCGATATTGGCGGCACCAAAACAATTTTGAGATTGGTCGATGCCGAGGAAAATTCAACCGCAGCCGGAGCAGCCCTTAAAACCTTATACGAAGATCGGTATTCGAGTCCTGACTACCCTGACTTAGCGCCTATCGTGCGGAAATTTTTGAAAGAAGCAACAGATGCGACTGGGATCTCATCTCACCCTAAAAACGCATGTTTCGCGATCGCTGGTCCGGTGGTAAAAAACACCTCATCCTTGACGAATCTTTCGTGGAGGCTGGATGGCGATCGCCTCAAAGATCAGCTTAATCTCACGAATGTCGCGCTGATCAACGATTTTTCAGCCGTTGGCTATGGAGTATTAGGACTGGGGGACGATGACCTCCGTGTATTACAAAAGGCCACCTCTCGACCCGATGCGCCCATCGCGGTTATTGGTGCCGGTACAGGATTGGGTGAAGGGTTTTTGATTCCCAACGCAAGTGGATACAATGTCTTCCCGTCTGAGGGCGGTCATGCCGACTTTGCACCGCGATCGCAGCTTGAGTTTCAGCTCTTAAACTACCTGCTAGACAAATTCAAAATCACCCGCATTTCTATCGAACGAGTTGTGTCTGGGCAAGGCATTGTCGCAATTTATCAATTCTTGCGCGATCGTGAAACGGCGAGCGAATCCCCCCATGTTGCCGACGTGATTCGTACCTGGG
>DBGGTD010000341.1:0-3637 GCA_051162585.1 Elainellaceae cyanobacterium | reverse complement strand
GTTTATATTCCTCTCGTGATTCGGAATGGGGTTGATGACCTCCAGGTCGCATTTGAGCTTGATCGGGTCATCTATCGCTCGATTTTGGTGATTGTGTTGGCATCCATCATGTGGGGAATGCGAATGCAGTCTCGCATTCGCCTGTTTGGAGTCGGTCGCCAGGTTGAGTTTGACTTAAAGCAGAAGATTTTTAATCACCTGTTAACTTTGGAGCCTGCTTATTTCTCTCGCCACACCGCCGGAGAGCTCATTAGCCGAGCGACTAGTGATGTTGATAATATTCGACGGTTGTTAGGGTTTGCGGTGTTGAGTCTGGCAAATACAATTTTTGCCTATGCGCTGCGGCTGCCTGTGATGTTTAGCATCAGTGCCCGGCTAACGCTTGCTGCGATCTTGATATATCCAGTCATGCTAGTGCTAGTACGACTATTTAGCGATCGCCTCCGTAATGAGCAGCTCACCGTCCAGCAAGAAAATGCGAATCTCAGCGACCTCATTCAAGAAGACATGAGCGGGATGTCGCTGATCAAAATCTATGCTCAAGAAAACAATGAGCGTCGCGCCTTTCGGCAGCTTAATAACCAGCTTTTATCAGCAAATTTGCAGTTAGGGAAAACGCGAAACACCCTATTCCCGTTATTGGGTGGCTTGGCTAGCGTTAGCCTGTTGGTGATTTTGGCGCTCGGATCAGGGGCGATCGCCAACGGACAGATTAGTGTCGGTGATTTTATTGCGCTGCTGCTTTATGTTGAGCAGCTTGTGTTTCCTACGGCTCTGCTTGGGTTTACCATTACGGCCTATCAGCGAGGTGAGGTAAGTATTGACCGGATTGAGGCAATTCTCACGGTCGAGCCCAAAATTCGAGATACGGCCAATGCAATTTCGGTTTCCCCAGACAATATCGAAGGGCGGCTCACCGCCAAAAATCTAACGTTTACCTATCCGGGGGCAGAGACTCCAGCCCTTAATCAGGTGAGTTTTTGTATCGAACCCGGAGAAACAATTGCCGTTGTGGGACCAATCGGGGCAGGAAAATCGACTCTAGCCAATGCGATTCCACGATTGCTGGATATTGATGCTCACCAGCTTTATGTGGATGAATATGACGCGACTCAATTGCGAGTTCAAGATTTGCGACGGGCGATCGCCTACGTCCCACAAGATAGTTTCCTATTTAGTACGACAATCCGGAACAACATTCGCTACGGTGCTCCGTTGGTAGAACAGCCCGATGTTGAATACGCGGCGAAGGAAGCTCAGATAGACTCTGAGATTCTAAATTTTCCAAAGCAGTACAAAACCATCGTGGGTGAGCGAGGTATCACGCTTTCAGGCGGGCAACGTCAACGGACTGCGCTAGCCCGGGCGTTGCTAGTGGATGCATCAATTTTGATTCTCGATGATTCGCTCTCTAGTGTCGATAATCAAACCGCGACGGCAATTTTGCATAACCTCTCGTCGGGCACTCAGCAGAAGACCGTCATCTTTATTTCTCACCAAATGTCAGCGGCTGCAACCGCAAATCGCATTTTCGTCATGGATCGGGGGCACATTGTTCAAATCGGCACCCATGCTGAACTATTAGAGCAAGGTGGGTTATATCAAGAATTGTGGGAGCAGCACAAACTAGAAGAAGTATTGCAGTAAGACTGAAGGATCACAGTTAATTCACATCAGTCTGACTCTCTCTCTGAATTTCTTTCGCCAATTTAATTTGCTCAGGACTAAAGGCAGCGTTTTCTAAATCCAGCTCAATTGCTCCGGTCGCAAACCAAGGTCTGAGAGCGATCGCTCGCTTGTATTCCGCTTGAGCCAAAGCGATCGCTCCAACAGTGTAATGAGCGATCGCTTTGGCAATAAACGGATGGGGATTATCGGGTTCCAGCTCCGCAGCTTTGTTGGCAGTGGCGATCGCCCAGTCATAGTATCCTAAGCGGTGTTGTGCCAAGCTGAGATTGAAGTAGGCAATTTCATTCTCAGGATAAAGAACTGTTGCCCACAAGTGGGTTGTCAAGGCGTAAGATAGCTTGTCGCTGGTGAGATAGACAATGCCCAATGCGTTGAGAGTCGGAACAGCAAAGGGATCGGTGTAGAAAGCTTGGACGAGGGTATCCGCAGCGTCGTCGTCTTGCCCAGCGAGGTGCTGCGTCCAGCCGAGGATGACGTGCCCAGAGACGTGGTCGGGTGCAAGGCTCACCGATTGTTTGAGGGTGGCGATCGCCTCATCTAAGCGCCCTTGTTGGCGCAACGCCAATCCGCGTTGTCGGTATTCATCAGCCGAGGTGGACGCAACGCTTGTTGACGACACAAGGGTGCCAACGAGCATACTCATTCCTACAATCCTAAATCCCTGTCGAGCAACGCTGATCGTCATAGAACGCCTTCCTAATGCAACCTATCAATGGCGATCGCGAGTCACAAACGGAATATCGACCACGGTCCCTTTACTGTCGCCAACCCGAACCTCTAAACCTGCACCGCCCGCTTTGGTGCGAATATAGGCAAGCCCAAATACGCCATCATCCGTAGGGGTAATGCTGGTGAGAACACCCACTTTGTCGTCTCCAACCGTGATGACGGTACCGGGTTCAACGCTGTGAGCCAGCCTGATGCCCCAAAGCTGCTGCTTAACGCCCTTGTAGGTATCGAGACGGGCGATCGTTTCTTGCCCGATATAGCAGCCTTTGTTGAAGGAGATTGCCGTCCAAAGCCCTGCCTCCAGAGGATTATAGTCTTCCGTCAGTTCTCGCTCAGGAATCGGTCGCCCCTGTTCGGTTCGCAGCCGATCCCAAACCGTTTCTCCCATCGGCACTGCGCCCACCTCAGTGAGCGATCGCCAGAGGGGGGCGCCCTGTTCTGCATCAGCAATAAGCGTGTATCCGGGAGCCGCTAAGCCGCTACCAACCGCAATGCGAACCTCCACGCCGCCAATCTTGACAACCTGATGGCTCGCATAAGGCTGTCCCACAATCGAGGTTGCGCCGAGCGTGTTGAGCAGGTTATCGCTCTTGGGGCCGATGAGGCTTAGCGTCACTGTTGTATTGGTGAGATTCTTGAGCTGAACCTTGTCCGAAAAGAAAATATACCGATCCATCCACTCTAGGAGCGTCTGGCAACGAGTGGGATGGGTGAGCAGCCACACGGCATCATCTAGCGCATATGCACTAACTAAATCGAGGGTGCGAGCCGTCGAGGTGACAAACACGGTGTCGCATCCTTGTCCGGGCATCAGCGTCATAAAGTCGTTGGTGCTCTGGTTGTGCAGAAACCTGAGTCGATCTGCATCAGACACTTCGATCAGCCCCCAGTGTGAGCGATCGCACAAAGCGACCCCTGACTGAGCCGCCTCGACTGCCGCATGGTCATTGCCAAAACTCGCAGGAACTTCGTGGTGGGCGATCGCCATGAATGTTGCTCCTGCTGAGGCTTGTAACTCCTTTAGGTCTTGATTCATCAGAATTCTCAATCTCAACTCGGCAAATTTTCAAACACCTGTTCGACCGTATGTTTTGCTTTTTCATCTAGATGATGCCAATCGACATCACCCGTTGCGTCAATTAAATGGGTGTCGACTTCAACGGGTTTGCTACCGTCGGCGTTGGCAGACGAAAACTTGAAAAAACAGACCTGATAGCAC
>DBGGTD010000340.1:0-5320 GCA_051162585.1 Elainellaceae cyanobacterium | reverse complement strand
GGTTGACACCATGCTGTGATGTTCTTGAGAAAACCCATTCCAGACGAGAATGGGCAAAAAGTTGGTGACATTGGGATAGGCCACATGGAAATGGCCGATCGAACTCATCACATAGGGTTCGCCTAGCCCGCCATCTCCAACCGTAAACGGAAACAAGGTATCTCGGTTGAGCAGCGCCGCTGCCATCGCAAAATGCTGCCCTTGCCCTAACGGGCCTGCGGGGCCAAGAATGCCGGGAATATAGCCAGAAAGGTGTCCGAGCAGACCATGCAGTTCTCGAAAGCGATCGCGCAGGTTTTGAACCGTGTGAATGCCCATATCCTCAAGCGACCGATCGAGAAACATGGCGCTATAAAAGCCTGGAGCGTGATGCCCAACCTCCGTGATGATGTTTTTGTAGCCGAGCATCACGAGGGATGCATACGTTTCAGCTTGGCTGGCAAATCCGCCGGGGTGCCCAGACGCTTTGCTGCTGGTAACTTGCAAGATGAGATAGCGAAGCGCGTCTGCATACAGCATCGTTTGGTAGATAGCAGATGCATCTGCTGGGCTGGCGATCGCCGTCATTCCGTCGCCGATTACCGGAGCTTTCCCGTGGGTATCAAACCCGTCAGGTGCATTACCAAAATACTGAATGCCTTCACAAAAGGTCGGAGCTTGTGTGACAGCCGTCATGAATCCAGATACCTCTTAATTACTGCGAGCAGTTCAACGGACTGGAACTTAAGATCTGCTTAATGTCTGATCCTATCGTTTAACTGCCGCGCAATCTAACGTTTTGCCCCGCCCGTATCTAGAAAGCCTCTATGCAAACAATAGAAAGCCATCGGAGAGTCGTCCAATAAATCCCGGTGATAACTACCGACTTTCAACTGTTTTAGGCAATGAACGAGCAACGGTCTTGGTGTGATGAACTGATGATGAAACGGGAGGCGGTAACGTAGAATCAACCCGTTCAACATTAAATCGATAGCCGACATTACGGACGGTTTGAATCAGGTTGGGCTGTCGCGGATCAACCTCTATTTTTTTGCGCAGCGACAAGATATGAGTATCAACAGTACGGCGATTATCAATTTCATCGGGCCAGGCTTTTTGCAGAAGCTCAGACCGACTAAGAGGCACTCCACCCGCCTGCGCTAGCACATAAAGCAAGCTAAATTCTTGAGGCGTTAGCTCAATGAAATCGGCTTTAAGTCGCACTCGCCGCTGAATCAGATCAATCTTCAAATCTCCGTAGTCTAGCGACACGGGCGCAATCACCGTTCGACAACGCCGAGTTAATGCTTCGACTCGCGCTAAAAACTCTTGCATTCCAAAGGGTTTTGTCAAGTAGTCATCAGCCCCTGCACGAAGGCCCGCGACGATATCAGCCTCACTAGTTCGAGCTGAAAGAATCAAAACCAACGCAGATCGCTGAGGCTGAAGCCACCGACAAAACTCAAGCCCATCTCCGTCGGGCAACTCAGAATCTAAAATCACAAGACTCGGTTGACGATTCTGAAAAATTTCTCTCGCCTGCTGAAAACTTGCAGATTGATGGACTGAGTAGCCTGACTGCTGCAAGTGCCACCCGAGTAGGGAGCGCAAATGAGGATTACTTTCAACGATTAGAATATGAACGGAGCCCACGGCTTCAAGTATCTTCATGCATAATGCGACAAGGTTAGCAAAGCCGTTGTCATGGTTTTGTTACGTCTGCTACCCCCCTTGACAATTCTCGCAAAAGAATATCTGTATGATTCGTATAAAAATCTGCAAACTCTCTTACTTCTCTAAAGCAACAATAATAATGCTTCGCGGATGGCCACGTTAAAGTTACAATAAATATAAATAGGGGTGTAAAAGCGTATTCTATGTATGCGTTTTATATAAGTTTGTAAGTTAGCCTTTCATTCTGTTTAAAATGCTGCATGCGCGATTCTACTGACGTTGAGGGACATGTTAGCCACATAGAGCCAGCCTTTAAATCTGGTTTATTCACGAACAACGTGTAGATTTTCTGCTCTGATGGGAATTCTGCAATCAGATGCTCTAAAGCTCAACTGATTTCTCAGTTACGGTGAGTTTTGTGACGAGCAATCTAATCGTTCGGAATAGTGTTAAACGCTATCGTAGTCAACATTTGCAAAGAAAAGCCGAGTTCCAAATTATGCTCCAGGATGCTCAAACAATTCGCTGTTATCAGCGTGTTACCGATGCTCTTAATGAACAGTGGAATCGGGGCTACCGCGCCGATGAACTACGGTTGTATTTGGATGGCTACTTAGCGGCTCTGCGAAACACGAATGCGATCGAGCCATATTTAATTCATCGGCTCGAGCAAGAAGTCATTCGATATTTATATGACCCGTCCAATTTTGAGATGCCAGAACCCATGCCAGAGCCTGATTACTTCTGACCTTTCTCTGTCAAAATTACCGTTTTAATCTGGGTTTATTTGAGTCTGGATGCATTATGGTATTGCCAGTAAGGTAATACAAGCCGTTGACACAAAATGATTTTTAGAGGTTGCAGCCCTAATCTCAGAGGGCTGTTTTTTAGTCAGCAAAAACATTATATGAGGAGCGCCTACCGATGGTTAGACGCAATCTTGGAAAGAATTTGGTATATATTTCTTTATAAATATGGTAGTTATCTGACGTGTCACTGATTGTTGATGAAAACAACGTGAGACGACTAATGTTAAAGGGGATTCAGTTGAAGCTTATGGTGACGTATCGCTCTATTCTAGCTCTTGTGCTGGCAGCGATCGCTGCATTTCTTGTGAGTTGTGGCGGGCAGCCCTCAGTATCACAACCTCCAACCTACACAGACACTCAATTAGAGCGCATTCAGACCTATAAGTCTGATTTGCTGACAATGCGCGATCGCATGGCTCAAATTCCTGGCCTGGTAGATCGACGGCAATGGGGCGATATTCAATCGCTCATTCACGGTCCGTTGGGTGCCTTGCGAACGAAAATGTTTACTCTGGCCCGCAATTTAAACCCACCCGAAGAAAAACCCGCGTTGGCTACAGCGAAAGACGTGTTCGATTATTTAGTCGAAATTGACGATGCAGCAGCAGCAAGAAACGCAAATAAAATATTGTCAAATTATGCAGCGGCACTAGAAGGCTTTGATGCATTTTTAGAACAAATTCCCCCTGAGGCAGCGTAGTTGGATTAGGAAAAGGCAGAAGGAAAAGGCAGAAGGCGGAGGGCAGAGAAGCTGATTGACTGACAAATCTTGTGTGTATGGCGGTTAAAACCACTTCTACACAGGCAAAACCCGCCTTCGCGGGTTCGAAGTATCAAAGTAGGCGTAGGCCGCTTTGTACGTATGGGCGCGGCTACCCTGCGGGACGCTCCCTGTTCGCGTAGCGTCTCCGTTAGGAGAAATAGCCGCCAGTGGTCAGAGTTTTGTCAGTCAACCACCTCTGCCTTCTGCCCTTTGCCTTCTGCCTTTTGCCTTCTACCCTTTGCCAGTCACCCGCTTTAAGAGTGTTGCCGTGTATCGATTGTCTTGCATGATCAATCCTACAAACGGTATATAGTCCTATTGGTGAACGTAATGGGTCATGACTATCCACTCTATCGAGCATCAGCTAACGGATGATGAACAATTGTGCTTTATTCGGGTTCAGAAGACCGGGAGCAGCACGCTGACATCCATTGTTGATTCAAAGTTTCACGTCGATCGCATCTGGTCGCCGCCGCCCTACAAGCCCCCCCTACCGTCTACTCCTTCGGCTGACCTCGAACCCTATGACCTCTTTCGGGGGCATTTTGGCTATGACATCTGCAATTTTTTGCCGAAAAAGCCTGTTTATATCACGATGCTCAGGCATCCCATTCAACGGGTTATTTCTCTGTATAAATTCTATAGTCGCCGTCCGGATCACCCGGACAGCAGCATGGCCTCTAAAGTGGCAACGTCTAGCAGCATTGAAGACTTCGTGCGATCGCCCATTCCTCAAGTTAGAGCGAGAACATCGAACTGTCAGGCTCATCAGATTGTGTCGGGCTTTTGGGATGAGAATTTAGCGGATTTGCTCAATATGCCAGACGCTGACCTGTTAGATCTGGCTAAAGAACATCTCGACCAGTTTGCCTTTGTCGGGCTAACGGAGCGCTTTAACGAATCAATTTTGCTGCTGTCATACATCTTTGGCTGGTATCCAGGGTTGGGGTATCAAAGTCTGCGAGTGTCATCGAGCAGTTCTTCCCTGTCGGAGATTGATCCAGATTTGGTTGCCTTGATTAGCGACTACAATTCAGTCGATTTGCAACTATATGACTATGCCCAAACCTGGTTTGAGTCAAGATTTGTGCAGATGGGTGAGGAATTGGCATCCCGATATGGAGATCAATCTCTAGCTCGATTCCTAGATCAGAGCGTCTCTAGCGCTCAAATCGATGATGCTCATCAGCTCGAAACCCTGTTGTATTGCCTCGAACGCCATTATGAGCATCGATATGCAGCTCGCAACATACCGAAGACAAGCACCGTTGATTTCAACGTTTCACAGCCAATATCGGGCAGTGGATGGCACCGTCGTAACGGCCCTCACAGTGGACTACGAGGGAATACTAATTCATTTCGCTGGACGGGCCCCGGAACCCTATCAACCCTTGATTTTCCGCTGGCGGCTAGCTCAGATTTGCTGATTCGGGTTCACATTACCAATGCGATCGCACCCGACGTGTTAGAAAGCCTGTCGTTGCGGGTCAATGACCAGCCGATTCTCTTAGACACCTTCTTTAAACGGGGATTAACCACCGTATTTCAAGGGCGAATTCCTCAGGCTGCTGTCAATACGAGCGATCGCCCGATGACCCGACTGGCCTTTGAGGTCAACCGCACCGATTCTCCCCAGGCGATCAATCCGAACAGCCCGGATCGTCGACTTGTTGGAGTTGCCCTCTCTCGCCTGCAAATTTTTCCAATACCCATTGAGTTTGACCCGAGTGAGCACGTCTTTTATCCCTTCCCTGAAAATGACCCTTATTGGCTAGAGGCTGTTGATTTTATCCAACAGCACATTGGCTCAGGAGAAATCGTTGCGGCACCGGGCGAGTTTTACCAAAAGTTTCCCGATCAATTTTGCTCGTACCTGTCTGCGTTTTACACCAAGCCGGAACTCACGTGGGTGATCGTCCATCAAGGCTTGATAGATGAAACTCACTTTACTTCGATGAAATGGACCCTGCGATCGCTCTATCCGGTGTTCATTAATCCAGTATTTGTGATTTTGAGCCGTCGCCGTAATTTGCCGAGGCTTAGCTCTACGTCAAAAGATTGGATGTCATTCAAACTCAAATTTTGGCTCCTTGAT
>DBGGTD010000339.1:0-2834 GCA_051162585.1 Elainellaceae cyanobacterium | reverse complement strand
GGCAACATCAAGCCATTTCTTTATTCCAACGATGCAAATCTGAACCTTTTGCATCTACTTTTTTGCAAGCGTTTCTGTGTTTTGATTCTAAGGATTATTCAGTGATGAGCGTAACATTGATGGGCACAATCCTAGTTGTTGAAGATACCCTCTCCGAGATGGAACTGATGAGCCATTATTTGCGTGAGAGCGGGTATAGCGTCATTAGTGCAGTCAGTGCCAAAGAAGCTTTAAATATTGCTATTGAACAACGACCTGATGTAATAGTGACCGATGTCGTCATGCCGGGCATGAGCGGTTTTGAATTGTGCCGTAGTCTCAAAAAGCATCCCGTAACTGAAAAAGTACCCATTGTAATTTGTACGTCTAAAAATCAAGAAATCGATCGCCTATGGGGGATGAAGCAAGGTGCTGATGCCTATGTCACCAAGCCATTCACCCGTGAGCAACTTATTCGTGCTGTGAAATTAGTTGCAGGCTAAAGCTATGGAACATACTGCACTCGCATTTACCAAAAGCCAATCACAGAAGGCAACTGGAGATGCTCATCTAAAATTCCAACTCGGACAGAAAGTACCTGCTTGCTTTTCGATGGACCACGTCCAGGAAGCGATTGTTCTGCCTGCTCATCGATTGACTCCGATTCCCAATATGTCGACATGCTTATTGGGGTTGATGAACCGGCGCAGCCGCGTCGTCTGGGTTGTTGACTTAGCATTAATGCTGGGTATTTCTCGCCTCAGTCCATCCGTACAGCAGTACAGCCTAGTCATGATTCAGGTAGGTTCTGTGCCGCTTGGACTAGCAGTACAGCGCATCGAAGGTATTCGATGGGTACAAAAAGATGTGATTCAGTCTCCACTTGGGCAAGTGACTCCGGCACTAGTCCCATATCTTCGAGGGTGTGTCTTACAACCGCAGGAAATTGTGTTGGTTCTCGATGCGGAAGCTATTGTTCAATCGCCTATCCTGCAGCAGTATTAAGGGTTTTGATCTATCATTCATGACCCGACCGTCCCTTATCGATATGAGATTTAAGCCATGGTGAACCGACTTGATGCCATTAATAATTCAAACGAGAGCGACGACCATCGGTCAAATTCTTTGAATCCGACTCAGTCATTGCGTCAAGGTAGAACGAATCACTCCCTCTACAAACAGGAAACTCAATTGGATGCATCCCAAAATGGAAATCTTAACTCCCTTCAAACACCGCTGACTTCGCCTGTGCAAGCATCTGACAACGGGGCGATCGCTGATCCGTTTAAAGAACTACGGGAAAAGCAACAAGGCCAAGCGTCACTCCGTCGCCAGCTTGTCACGCGAGTTGTGCCGGGGGTGTTAGTTCCAGTTGCTGCCGCAGGTGCGCTCGGATATCTCATCACGTCCCAGCAATCATCTCAAGAGAGTCGCCAACTCTTGCAGCGCCAAGCCCAAGGAATCGGTGATGCCACTCAAGGACTAATCGATGAAGCAGAACAAATTCCGGCATTAATTGCTGCTAATCCGGCAGTGATTGAAGAAAGCCGCGACGCCATCGAATTTTCTCGCTATCAAGGGCTTGAACAACTGTCGGTTGAAGAAGCTGAGCAGCGGTTTTCCCAGAGTCGTTTGCTGCGCCCTAATCAACGACTAAACGACTACCTCAGACAGTCTGCTGAAATTGGAGGAGTTGCTGAACTATTTTTTACAGATAAAAATGGCTTCAACTTAGCCTACAGCAATCCTACCTCAGACTTTGTTCAGCGCGATGAAGAATGGTGGCAACGGGCTCAAAATGGAGAGCAGCAAATCTTAGCGCCCATCTTTGATGAGTCATCTAATACGATTGGCTTTGAAGTGGCCAAGCCCATTATTGATCCAGCCTCGGGTCAATTTTTAGGCGCGGTTAAGGCCGTTGTACCGACGGAGTTTTTCAACAAAGTCCTGACGTTTATCGAAGATGGAGGCAGGCTGACCTCCGAACAAATTCAAATCGTTGCATTTGATAGTGAGAACCGAGCCATTCCGGTGACAACGCTGAGTGGCGAAGGGGTTGCCCAGAACCAAGAAATCGTGGGCGGAGAAGTCGTTCGTGAACGAGCGGCTGCGATCGCCAATCTGCTGACGAATCAGCCCGATGGTCTAGAAGCAGCGGCTAGCAATGCCCAGTTTCCTGTGACCACAGTGGCCTCTGACGCACAAGCCGAGACTGGGCAACCCGTCTTGGTGAGTACTTTGAAAGAGGGCGGGCGAGAATACACCTTTGCAAGTATCCCAGGCACCAATTGGGTTGCAGTTGCATCTGCTGACCAAAGCGAGATCACAGCAGCCGGACGAAATATAGCAACGCTGTTTGCCTTTGCGTTTGTAGTAGTGGGCGCTGTATCGGCGTTGGTCATGATGCGATCAGCCCGTTATATATCCAGACCCTTAACTCAACTCGCGAGCATTGCCGACCAAGCAGCAGTGGGAAATCTGGATATCTATGCAGACGTTAAAGGCAATACCGAAGTTCAAACCCTCGCAAGTAGCTTCAATTCTCTAGTCAATCGGGTGAGAGCATCCCTTGCAGCTCAAGCCGCAGCCCTAGAGCAATCCCAGTTTTATACAGGGTTGGCAAATGCGGCGAACCGAGGAGATACTCAGTACGTGTTTGACCAAGTGGTTCAAGTTGCCAAAAAGCAGCTTCTCGCCGATCGCGTTGTGGTCTATCGCTTCGATCGGGTATCGGGGGGTAGCGTGGTCGCAGAAGCCGCTGAACCCGGTTTGCCTCTTGCATTAGACGTAAATATCTCGGATGCGTGTATTCCACGACAATTGTTGGATGAATATCGTCGGGGTCGAGTTGTGCC
>DBGGTD010000338.1:0-10044 GCA_051162585.1 Elainellaceae cyanobacterium | reverse complement strand
CCCTTTCCTTCATGACAATAAATTAACCCTGGCGCCAAGAGGGGATTCGATTAGGAGATTCCATAAGATGTCAGCCGAATAGATGTCAGCCGATTGGAATGAAGGCGATCGCCCATAATCGCCTTCATTCCAATATCATCTACTTGGCCAACTCCTTAACTTTGCCCATGATGCTTTGTGGGTCAATGCCCTGATGGGGGAACTGCTCCCACAACCCACCGCAGCCCTCATGATACGAACCAAGATGAGCAAACTTAGGCGTCAGCCCTCGTTCTAATAGCCAGCTTCCAAAGCGGCTACCCAATCCGGTTCGACGGCTCATTGACTCAACCACCAAGACAAACGGAGCCTGCCCCAGCTTGGGCATCATCTCCTCATCGACAACGTTTAGGGTTGGCTTGTTGATTAGCCCTACGTCCATGCCTTCTTGTTTCAATCGCTCGACTGCATCAACCGCGCGATACAGCGCATCGCCATAGCTCACGATATAGCCTGCCGTTCCTTCTCGAATCACCTCATCTTTGCCCGGCACAAACGTGTAGCCATCCCCGTAGAATTCATTGCCATCTGCATCGAGGATGCTCGGCACCTTTGAACGGGTAGAGAAGATGAAGCGCAATCCAGGCTGATGGAAAATGGCTTCCACACAGGCTGTCATCTGGTTGACATCACCCGGAAAATACAGCTTTGTATCGTAGCCGTCATCGAGCCCGTTGTCGGCAAACATATTGTTTAAGCCAAAGTGACAGGTGTTATCTGCCATGTCATCAACCCCTGCATGGGAGAAATGACAGAGAACATTGGCATAGTTGAGGCGTGCCATGGTGATTTCGGAGATGCACATTTCTAGGAAGGCGCTAAATGTGCCAAAGATGCCCTGCTTGCCTTCTTCCATGCCAAACCCAGCCGCAGCCGAAAAGTTGCCGCGCTCCATAACGCCCGATTTGTAGAAGATATCAGGATACGCCTGCCGGATTTTCTTAAGCCCGCAAGACCCTTCGAGGTCACTGTCAATACACATGACCTTCGATTTGCGCTCGTCGGGGCTCATGCGACCGAGAACTGAGACAACCGCGTCCCCAAATGTATTCCGGTTCGAGCCGGGCTTGCCGCTGGAGCCGAGATATGAATAGGTGTCTTTCGGCTTTTCGATGCCCTTTAAGAAGTTGGCTGCTTCGGTATGCCCCTTGCTCTCTAAGTAGGCGATCGCCAAATTAACCGGAATCACATCATGACCTTCTTCAGAGCCTTCCAGCCCTTCGATGCCCACACACATCTTCCGCTTATTAATAACGGCAATGGGGCCATCGGTGGTTACTGCTGCACACATGCGACGATAGAGGTCATCAATGTCTTCTCCATCCCCTTCCGACACCTCTAAGCCATGACCTGCAAGCGTGTTGCTGACGCCAAAGCCAGGCGCATATTCAGACGGGTGTCCAGCGATGGTCACGTCGTTGTCATCGATGATGAGCTTGACATTGAGCTGTTGGGCAACGGCGATTCGCGCGGCTTCAGCATCATTTCCTTCTTGCTGGGAGCCGTCCGAGCCAAGACAAAACACTACCTTGTCGGGGTTTGCCATAGCGACCCCATTCACAAGGGGCCACATATGCCCCAAGCGTCCAGAGCTAAACTTAACGCCCGGAGTCAGCTTCAATTCGGGGTGTCCAGGCAAAGTCGAGTGTGCAGTGCGATAGTGAAGAAGCTGCTCAGCCGGGAGTTCACCGTGTAAGACTGCCATCAGGTATTGAGTTGCCACTCGATGCCCTGCTTCGTCAAAGAAAATTGGGACAAATTTATCAGGGGCTCCTCGAAAAAACGCATCGAGAATTGCCACCTCAGGAGCCGTATCATACGGACCTCCGGTATGACCTCCAACACCCCGGGCTGCTCCTGTCGCGGTGAAAAAGACGATTGCGTCTCGAATGAGTTGAATATTTGCTGTGAGCGTTTGCCGTTGCTCGTCCGTTAGAGTGGGCGTTGTTGGATCGAGAGCTAACGGCTTGTAGGCACCAAGGTCAATTGGAAAGCGGGTGGTTGTAACAGTCATGGGCTTACGTTCCTTAATGGGCAGTTTGACAAGACCTGACCTCACCAATCAGGTTGGATTTTATAGATCTTAAATCAGTTTTAGATCTGCTAGATCTGCGAGGGCAGCGCCAATCATTAACTGGCTGGATATGGGTCAACTAAAATCTTATATCTTAATAAAGCCTTACATCTTAACGGTAATGCTTGCAAGACTCAGTTCGATGTCGCCCAGCAAACAAGCTGACTTTATGGGGCATTCAGCATCTGTTCGCAACCATTCTATTGTTAGGAGAAACCGCGGTTTTAACCGCCTGACCTCTTTAAAGCCATCCTCTCGGGATATCTGTATCTTAAACCAAGTCCATGGACTTACAGAAACGATGCCAAAATCCTGACACTCTCGGATTCTATGCCGACTTTTTCCATCCCGACTTCTTCTCGATTCCTGGCTACAGTCAGAGCATTCGATTAAACAAGGAGAACCTTATGGTTCAACTATTTCAAAATCACGATATTAAAGACTATGTGGCGATCGCAGCGACTCTTTCTGATGAGCTATCATCTACTGCCGCAGAGCGCGATCGCCACGCAGGGATTCCTGACGAAGAAGTAGAGCTGATTAAGAAGGCAGGATTGATTTCATTGTCGGTTCCTAAAGAATATGGTGGCGCAGGTGCAAGCTGGATCGACGCCTATCGAGTCATTCGAGAATTGTCGAAGGCAGATGGATCAACCGGGCAACTGTATGGCAATCATGTCACCCTGGCAGCGCTTGGACGAGCCATCGGAACTCCTGAGCAAGCAGACCGCTACTATCGGCTTGTCGTTGAAAACAACTGGTTTATCGGAAATGCGTTGAATGGGCGCGATGCTCGCCTAAAAATAGCCCCTGAAGGTCATTACTTTCGGGCAAATGGCGTTAAAAGCTTTGGCACTGGGACAATTTCAGCCGATTTACGTGTGTTTGCAGCGGCTCAAGACGGCATTGATTTTCCTGTTGTATTTATCGTTCCTAGCGATCGAGACGGCATTGTCTACAACGACGACTGGAACAACATGGGGCAACGTCGTACTGCCAGTGGCAGCTATAGCTTTAATAATGTGCTTGTTTATGCCGACGAAATTTTGGGTCCGCCTCGTGATCCTCAGAGTGCGTTTCCCTCACTCATGTTTGTGATGGCTCAACTTGCAAAGGTCAATGTCTATATTGGCATTGCAGAAGGGGCGCTCAATACCGCCAAACAGTATACGCTGACATCTACTCGACCCTGGATCACATCGGGTGTTGACCGCATCTCAGAGGATCCGTTCATTCTGCATCATTATGGAGAATTTTGGACAGACCTGAAGGCGGCGATCGCCCTTGCTGAACAAGCTGCTCAAGTAATTCAGACGGCATGGGAGAATGGAGAAGCGTTAACGTTTCAAGAGCGCGGTGAAGCTTCCATTGCGGTCTCTACCGCAAAAGCGTTTGCTATCAAAGTCGGATTGACGATCACCAATCGCATGTTTGATGTGATGGGAGCACGTGCTACCTCTGCTCACTATGACTTTGATCGCTACTGGCGCGACCTGCGCACCTTTAGTTTGCATGATCCGGTTGATTACAAGCTCCGGGATATTGGCAATTGGGTGCTCAATCACGAATTGCCGCCTGTCAATCAATATTCCTAGCAGGCGATCGCGCTGCTGAATGCCAATCTGAATGGTCTGAATTTGGCGGCAGATCCCTGGCCTCTTAAATCAGGATGCGTGGGAGTTATCAAAGAGCTAAAACCAGAAGCCGGGGATCTAAAATTTCATTGGCTCAAGTGTATTGGCTCAAGTGTAACGTTTGGCCTCCTTTTGTTACAGAATAGAGCTACGACGGTGCCTTTTAACTACGCTCAAAGAAGATAACGCTGAATCAGCGGATGCATCGCCCCCAACCATGGTTCGTTACGCACTGATTATTGGCATCACAAATTACAGCAGTCCTTATCTGCCAACGCTCACTAAAGCAGCTAAGGATGGAGAGGCGATCGCCCATCTGCTTGAACGCTATGGCGATTTTCAGCAAGTTGTCCGCGTGCCTTCAGCCTGGTCAAAGACGCAACAGCGGGAGCGGGTTAGCACCCAACAATTGCTGTCTGGTGCTGAGCTTGGCCGAGAGTTGCAAACCTTCTTATTGGAGCGTGCTACAAATCAAGATGCTTTGATTTACTTCAGCGGTCATGGCTTAACCGTGACCGATAGCCTGGGGCAACGGGAAGGCTATCTGGCCGCATCCGATTGTCAAATAGAAGGGGCAAATGGCAATGTCACTGCCCAGCAATATGGCATCTCGCTGGACAGTTTGAATCGGCTGATCCAGCGCTCTAATTTGAGCAGTTTGTTTGTGCTGTTGGATAGTTGCCACAGCGGGCATTTCATCGAGCGCAGCCTCACCGAACAGACCCTCAACGCCTTTAGTCGCAAAAAAGACTACTACTTGATGACAGCCAGCCGAGACTTTGAAAAAGCTTGGGAAGGCGAGAATTACAGCGTCTTTACTGAAGCTGTTTTAGAGGGGCTAGCTCAGTCGAATGCAGACCTGCGAGGCACGATCACGGGCGATCGCCTGTTTGATTATGTTAGCCATCAGCTCAAAGGATCGGGGCAAGAGCCGATTCGGCTGGGGTTGGGGCGATCGATCGTGTTGGTGTCCCATCCCAAGGTTGAGGCTGAGCAGCATGAGCAGACCTTTAATCCAGATAATCCTTATAAGGGGTTAAGCGCTTTTGAGCAGGGCGATCGCGACTACTTTTATGGCCGCAAAAAAGCTGTCCGTGAAGTAATTAATCGGCTGGGTGGAGAGACTCGGTTTTTGGCGGTGATTGGGCCATCGGGCTGCGGCAAATCATCGCTGGTCAAAGCCGGACTATTGCCTGAACTAGAAAATGATGTGCTGCCCGGTAGCAGCCAATGGGTCGTCGAAACGTTTACTCCGGGCGAATATCCGTTGATGAAGCTGGAGGAGGTTTTACATCGTCACCAGCAGTCGCAATCGCCATTGCTGATGGTGATTGACCAATTTGAAGAAATCTTTACCCTCTGCAAAGAAAACAAACACGCCACCGATCAAACCCAAACACCTCAATGGCAATTTTTTCAACAGCTTGCCGAATTAGCGAATGCTCAGACGCGCCCACTTCGCATCATTGTCGCCCTGCGGATTGATTTTCTAGAGCGCTTTAACCCATATCCGGATGCCGTTGGGCTAATCAACCAAACAAATCCAGCGACCTATTTAGTGCCACCGCTAGAAATTGATGAACTTGAAGAGGCGATCGAACAACCTGCTCTCAAACATGGTGTTACGTTTGAATCAGGCTTGCCATCTCGCATTGCGGCGGATGTGCTAAGCCAGCCGGGAGCCTTGCCACTCTTGCAATATGCCCTGGTTGAACTATGGGAAACCTGTATTCGCTCATCGGATGCTTCAAAACGCCAGGGCGATCGCCAGATCAATCGTCAACGCTACACCGAAATTGGCGGAGTAACTGGTGCATTAAATCGCCGTGCCACTTCGATTTATACCAACTGCCCGCCGGATGAGCAAACCATCATCCATGATTTATTTATGGAATTGGTGGAATTGGGCGATGACCAGCAAGTCACCGGTCGTCGTGCTAGCTTGCAGCAGTTGCGCCAGCGCTTTCAACCAAATGCAGAAGCCTTTGAACAAGTACTGCGTCTCCTCTCTGGGCAAGAGCAACGCCTGATTGTAGTCGATGAAGAAACGATAGAGGTTGCCCATGAAGCCTTGTTAAATCGATGGGCATTACTGCAAACGTGGATTGAGCACGATCGCGAAGATATCCGCCTGCGGCGGCGGTTGGAGTCTGCTTACCAGGAGTGGGTTGAGGTGTTTCATGAATCGGATGATGCCTTGCTCACTGGAGCACAACTGGCAGTCTTTGATGACTGGATTCAGCACGGTCAGCCTCATCTACGAGACAAGGAGCGCGAGCTTTATCAGAAGAGCATTAAACGGCGCGATCGCCAACAAAAACAAAAAGTACGGCTTTATCAACGCATTGCAGCGGGTGCTTGCATTTCACTGGTGGCGATCGCGGGCTTGGGGCTATTTGCGGGGACAAAATGGCGACACGCAAACGAAGGAAAGATTCTAGCGCTAGCATCGTCTTCAAATGCTAATTTTCAATTAAGGCGCACTTCAATTGTTCCACTGATCGAATCTTTGGAAGCAGGACAAGAACTACAGCAAACCCGCTGGTTAGGCATTGCTTCTAACGTGCAGTCTAAAGTGATGCAAACTTTGACTCAATCGGTCTTTGGAGTGCAAGAGCAAAACCAGCTCATTGGACATCGCAACTATGTGATTGGCGTCAGCGTTGATCCTAAAGGCGAATGGATTGCAACGGCAAGCTCGGATCGAACAGCGAAACTTTGGACAACCAGCGGAGAGGAATCTAAGACCCTCGCTACACCGGATCATTTTCTAAACAGCATTACGTTTAGTCCAGATGGGGAGATGATTGGTGCAGTTAGTTTAGAGGGAGGTATCTGGCTCTGGGATCGAGCCGGTCAACCGCTCCAACAACTAGACGGCCACACCGACGCAATTTGGAGCATTCGCTTTAGCCCTGAGGGTGAATATTTCATTACTGGTAGCGACGATGGCACCGCTCAAATCTGGACTCGCGAAGGACAACCAATCAGACGCATCGATCACGGAGCAAGAGTGCGGAACGCTAGTATCAGCTCAACTCAAATCATTGCGACGGCAGGTGTGGATGGCATCGTCAAATTATGGAACTGGGACGGAACCCCCGTTCGGAGTCTAAATGGACATAATGGGAGCGTTTTAGGCATCAGCTTCAGCCCTGATGGTCAAACGATCGCAACTGCTGGTGACGATGGGATAGCCATCTTATGGGATGTGACTCAAGGTATTCGCAAACTCACGCTACGAGGCCATAAAAGCCCCGTTCGAGCCGTTGCCTTCAGCCCTGATGGGCAAGCGATCGCCACAGGAGGGTACGACGACACGGTGAAGCTGTGGAACCTATCGGGTCAACTCCTCACCACCTTTGAAGGTCATACCGGGCGAGTCACCGATGTTGCCTTTAGTGCAGATGGCACGCGTCTAGCCTCTGCCAGTGAAGACCGAACCGTTCGCCTGTGGCAACCCAACCCCTGGCGGACTGCTCTGATCGGCCATCGCACTCAGATCTTGGGCCTTGATATCAGTGCAGATGGGCAGGTTATCGCCAGTGCAGATGCATCGGGTACCATCGTTCTTTGGGACGAAACAGGAACCATGCAAGGTCGATGGTCTGTTGGGGATTTGCCGATTTATCAGATTAGCTTAAGCCCAGAGGGTCAAACCCTAGCGGCTGCCCTTGATGATGGCACGATCCAAATTCGTCAACTTGATGGACAGCTTGAGTCTACCTTACGTGGGCATCAAAGCCCGGTTCTTAGCGTTGACTACAGCCTCACCCGTGATCAGCTTGTCACGGCTAGTGCCGATGGCATGATCAAGCTTTGGGATGGCGCAGGTCAAAATCTGGAAACCTGGCAAACCCCTGATGCTTCTATCGTGTACAACGTTCGCTTTAGCCCAGATGGGGAGGCGATCGCCACCGCCAATGATGACGGCAGTGTCAAGCTATGGAACCTGGATGGAACCTTGCAAACCTCGATCAACGCGCATGGTGCTCCGGTGTACCAGGTTAGCTTTAGCCCAGACAGTTCTCGCCTCGCAACCGCTGGTGGCGATAATACTGTGAAATTGTGGAAACTAGACGGCACACTCCTGAAAACCCTGACCGACCATCAAGCTGGCGTTTGGGATGTTCAATTTAGTCCAAATGGTCAATGGCTTGCGACGGCTAGTGATGATGAACTCGTCAAACTGTGGAGCGCAGATGGCACTCTCATTACAACCCTGACGGGGCACACCAGCGCCGTGAATGCCCTCCAATTTAGTCCTGACAGCACAAAGTTAGCGACTGCCAGCGCCGATGAAAGTGTCCTGTTGTGGGACGTCGAGAATTTGACCTTAGCCGAACTCATCAATCGTAGTTGCGAGTGGTTACGTCCCTATCTCAATGCACATCCCAATCAATCCGCACCTGTGTGTCAGATGAATCCATGAATGTAGAAATTTCCGTTGACTATATCATTGCATTGTCGCACGTGCTTAATTCTTCTTTAAACCGGAGCATCTGACATGAGCAGCATCAATCACGAATCCTCTCAATCGAGCTTTGACTTTAAGTCTAGAGGCTTAGGTTGGATACCCGATTATCCCGATAAGCGAGATTACTACTTAGAGTGTGATGAGGTGCATCAGCAAGGTCGTCTCAGGCGCGAAGAATCAACGCGATCAACCGAAGAAATTGCAAAATACATCATTGACGATCTCAGCGATAGCCTAGACAAAGTGCTTGACGTCCTAAAGGAAAAAGTAGAGATTTCGGATTCTCAATGGGATACTGTCGTTAAAGAAGTAAAAGCTAAAAAGAAAGACTTCAGGAAACGAATATTTGGGGGGATCACATTCAAAGCCGCTCGACTTCATAAGGTTTTGAGACTTGAAACCCAGGGTAGTAGTGTTCTAAAGCTCAAAACATACTTGGCAATTTTAGGACATACCAAAGAATTAAAACATCCAACATCTAAGGAGCCATTGTCCTTCGGTAGCTTCTGTGGCGGAAAAGATCCCTCCAAAGATCCCTCCAAAGAGCATCTGGAATGGTTTTCTCTTTGGATGAATGACAGCACCTTTGATGCGGATACTGAGTATTTGGTAAAAGCCTTTCAAGAAGGAAGCGAGATTAAGGTTGATGGCGTTGTTGGCTTAGATTCTTACATGCATCTTTCAAGGCAATTGTCACAAGCTGCCAGTCCATATCCTCCTTCGAGGATTCATTTAACATCAATTCCTTCGATGTTGTCTGCTGCTGATTCAGCAGCCCTCGTTGAGAAATTGATGAACAATGCCGTTGCCGACATTCAGAATATGAGCCCAAGTTCAGACTCTAGCTTGAGTCAACCAAAGCAAGCTTTTGAAGCGCTGATTCAGGATGTCGAGAAAAAGCCGCTTAAAGAGGCGATCGCTACGTTGACTCAAGCTATCGACGATCTCCAAGCCGATGGATCGTTTAAGCAGCAAATTGAAGCTCATCAGCTCAACGATCTTGATCATATTTCTAACATTTTTTTAACAGACTCAATTATTGTCGAGCCTATTATTTCAATGCTGCTGAGATTGGTTTGTCCACTAGCAAGCCATAAAACCATCTCAGCAGCGTTAGATGATGGATTGATTGTTCTAAAGATACTTCTACCACCCGTCAGAGAAAAACTAGACAGTGCTGAGCGAGGGTTTCACCGTGAGCATTTACCTGAACCTGCTTGTGTAAGAGAAACTGCAACGCATTCACAAATGCCCAATATTGCATCGCAATTTAGAAACCTATCAAATCTAGAGATCCGGGCTTTGCAGAAGATGGCAATTAACGGCCTGCAAAAGACGAATGAAATCTTCTCAACGGAAGTGGGTCGCATTATTACAACGGTACAATCTAATTCGACTGATGATTTAAAGTCGGTGCTGCTTTTCTATTTACTTATCAAAGCCTTTATTAATCGTTTTGCAAACTATCGATCAGACGATTCAGCTACTGTTTTCAATGAATTCAGTAAAACAGAACTGTTTGAAATTCAAGATCAGGATACTGCGTTTGATCGCTGTGATACTGAATTAAGCCTTTTTGCACCGCCACGGTTAACTATTCCCATTAATGACAACCTCGAAATCGCCAAGATAGGCAAATACCAGAGGAGATATTTCTTTTTGCCCGGTGTCGTCGATTTAAGCTTCTGGTGCAGCCCTATCGAAGATCAAGGAACCATCAAGTCGTGTGCCGCACTGGCAGGAATCTCTCTTTTAGAATATTTTGCCAAGCGAAGTCATGAAGGCTACACAGATGTTTCAGCATTATTTCTCTACAAAGC
>DBGGTD010000337.1:0-3462 GCA_051162585.1 Elainellaceae cyanobacterium | reverse complement strand
GATTACTTCGCTTCGCTCACAATGACAGTAAATATTTTTCGCCACCTACTTACAAGTAGATGGCACTGCTCCAGCAATAAATTAGAGCGATATTCTGGAATCTAGTTTTTTGAAGCTGTAGGCTACGACATCGGGTTCATCATCTATGAAGGACAACCAATTATGAATACTATCGCCCCAGAAAAGCGTCAGTTAATACTCACTTCAGATCAGGATAAGCTGCCAGAAATTTTGGTTTATGCCGCAATTAGAGATGAGTTCATGTTGCAGAACTTATTTAATTTGATAAGAGATATCAAAAAGATATCGACAGGTATTGAGATAGTTATTAAGAAAACCAAGTCAATCATTGAGAAAATCAAGTCAACCGAGAAGCATTCCTCCACCCCATTTCTTTGAAGGATATAGGGCTAGAGCCGCAGGAAGTGATGACTCTGCTAGAGCCAATTGTTGGGAGCATACAGTGGTATTCCTTGGAGGAAGCCTCGAAGCTATTCAAATTTGACTCAGATCCAGCTAATGGGGCAATCTATTGCAAACATCCATTTGACCACAATCGCTATATAACTCCATCTTCTGCACAAGTTCGGCTTGTCGAGGAAAAGATGTTTGCCTTCACCGAACTCGCAGCCGCTTTAGGAGCCAAAGAAATTCGCGTAACACTAGATGATAAATCCAGTCAGCGATCAGAGATTAAGGCTTTATACGATCAAATTATCAATAAAGTGGGATTCAGTGCAGCTTCCCAGTACAGCTATGCTAGTAAGACTGAAGTTCATAGGACGTATGACAAACCCAAGCGGGCTCCCTATATTCCAGATAGGCTACAAGCCTGGGTAGAGTCTGACCCCCATCTTCAATCCATGGCAACTGAGCGCATCGAGCACGGCCTATCGACTCAAAACGTGTTATTTGAAGTGAAGGAAATGGTCAACTTGGATGCAAAGGTAACCGCTAGGCTAACTGCCTATGGCTTCAACATAGGAGGAGAGTTTGAAAAAGTAACGAACACTAGCTGGGCCTTTACCGTCGATTTTTGGGAGCAGTCAGATTCTCAGAGATGGTTGAATCTATTTGCATACAGCAATTCATAATCCATTGCTTGTTCCAATGCTCCGCGTTGGCGCTCCAGCGCGATCGCACATCGCTGTAGGCCGGGTTGGCGCCAGGAACCCCCAACAACTCCTTAGCTACTAGACCTGTCCGATAATTTGTAAACGTCTCTGTGGAAGCGTTTGAAGAATCATCCTGGGCTGCCCTCATGTGTTCCCTGCTACGCTAGAATCAGCCTTTGGTAAAGTTGCTAACAGTTATTGTGCGAATAAGTCGGTGGTCACAATTAACTATAGAACCCATAAAACCCTGCGCTGCCCACGGCGCGGGCAGCGCAGGGTTTTGAATTTGGTCTTTAATTGTGCCGAGGTACTTAATGGCGTGGTAGAAATAGATGCGTAGAAATCAATCTAAGCTTTGATTGCTGCTATCAGTGCCCAACTCAAGCGAATGCTCAACAAAATAGCGGCCTGCTGTCATGGCTGCTTGACTTGTCGCATAAATTTCGCCATCGTTGAGGACTATCAATTCTGGATTGATGACCCAGCATCGATATCCCACCGTTTCGGTATAGCTTATGCCAACAATCCAACTCGGGAATGCTGAAACCTGTATGATTGTGCCATTCTCCATGCGCATTGCCTCCTCATTAGAGCTTGAGGATGTTCCTCCTGACACTCGCCTCTATCCTCGTCATCAAATGCGTTTTCGGACTAGCCAACGATATCAGCCGTTAAATTAGTCCAATACTCCAAAAAAGCATAAATGGTTTAAACTAAATTGGTTCAAGAGTACTATACTAACTCTAAACTAACTTATAAACTCTCAGATACCGATCAGAGAGATGGCAGATTAAATTGCCGATTTAGTATGCTTTGCTTTAAATTTAGCCTCAGCTGAGGTCATGCACACTCACGTGGAGAATGCGAATGGCGACCCCAACAGCAGCATCAGACAAGCAAAAGGCGCTCAATTTGACCTTGACTCAAATCGAGCGCAATTTTGGCAAAGGATCGATCATGAGGCTCGGAGAATCAACGCGGATGCGTGTCGAGACGGTTCCGACAGGGGCCTTGACGCTCGATCTCGCTTTGGGCGGAGGTTTGCCAAAAGGTCGAGTCGTTGAACTATACGGTCCTGAGAGTTCTGGAAAAACGACCGTGGCTCTACATGCGATCGCCGAAGTTCAAAAGAATGGAGGTATTGCGGCGTTTGTTGATGCTGAACATGCACTTGATCCCATTTATGCGGGCGCATTGGGTGTTGACATCGATAATTTGCTCATTTCTCAGCCTGATACAGGTGAAATGGCGCTCGAAATCGTAGACGCTCTGATTCGCTCATCTGCGATCGATATTATCGTGATTGATTCGGTGGCAGCTCTCACCCCCCGCGCCGAAATTGAAGGAGAAATGGGGGATGCCCATGTCGGGTTGCAGGCTCGTTTGATGAGCCAAGCGCTGCGCAAAATTACGGGCAATATTGGAAAATCGACCTGCACCGTTCTCTTTCTAAACCAGCTCCGCCAAAAAATCGGCATCAGCTATGGCAACCCAGAAACGACCACCGGAGGTAATGCGCTTAAGTTTTACGCCTCCGTGCGTTTAGATATCCGTCGAATTCAGACCTTGAAAAAGGGAACCGAGGAATACGGCATCCGCGCCAAAGTCAAAGTCGCCAAAAATAAAATTGCGCCCCCATTTCGCATCGCCGAATTTGATATTCTCTTTGGTCAAGGCATTTCAAATCTAGGCTGTTTGCTCGATTTAGCAGAAGAGAGCAATATCATCGTGCGCCGCGGTGCGTGGTATAGCTACGAGGGAGATAATTTAGGGCAAGGGCGTGATAACACGATTCAATATCTCCGAGACAATCCTGAGTTCACAGAAATGATTCAACAAAGCGTGCGTCAACAGTATGGCTTAACTGAAGCAGAGCTTCCTTCTGCTGAGGACGCTAAAGAGGATAAGAATGGGGGAGCGGCGAAAGAGACAAAGACGAATAAAGAGGCCAAAGAGAGCAAGAAATAGCAGAACCGGCGTTGCTGAATCCGAGAATGATTTGTAAATATGAAACCTTACTGTGCGGGCGGTTTCTCCTAGCGGAGACGCTACGCGTTTCTTGAATGCCGCAGGCGCTACGCGTTCGCGCCTGCGTCTCTTTAGAGAAACCGCCCCTTCTAAATTCATTCCTTTAATCAGCAATGCCCAGACTGCTTTGCGATCGCAGTAAGTCTGCTATTAAGGCATCTACCAGGCAGTCAAACCTAACCATTCTCTGAATTCGGCACTTTCGAGTGAGATACTTTTGGGGTAGTCTCAGCCTGCTCTAAGTAAAAATCAAACCTTTCTCGGAGCTGATTCACTGTCAAATCTTGAGTCCAATATTCAACGAGAGCATGACCGAGCG
>DBGGTD010000336.1:0-3430 GCA_051162585.1 Elainellaceae cyanobacterium | reverse complement strand
GGATATAAGATTTATTGGCAAAAATGGCATTTCCGCATTGGGTTTACGCCTCGTGAGGGGCTGGTGCTCTATGACATTGGCTATGAAGACGAAGGGCGCATTCGTTCTATTATCTATCGGGCCTCGCTGGCAGAAATGGTGGTGCCTTACAACGATCCGGGTGTGCCCGACTCAAATCACTACCGGAAAAATGCCTTCGATGTCGGCGAGTATGGCATCGGCATGTTGGCAAATTCCTTGAAACTAGGCTGTGATTGTGTGGGGGAGATTCGGTATTTTGACGCCTTCTTAACCAATAGCCAGGGAGATGTTGCCACCATTGAGAACGCTATTTGTATGCATGAAGAAGACTTCGGCATTCTTTGGAAGCATATGGATTGGCGGACTGAGCATACAGAAGTCAGGCGATCGCGGCGCTTGGTTGTCTCGTTTATCGCCACGGTGGGCAACTATGAATACGGGTTTTACTGGTATTTCTATCAAGACGGTACGATTCAGTTTGAGGTTAAGCTCACGGGGATTGTGAACACGTCGGCGATCGCTCCCGGTGAAACGCCTCAGCACGGCGAATTATTAGCGCCTCAACTCGTCGGGCACATTCATCAACACTTCTTCAACGTGCGGATGGACATGGCCGTTGATGGGCAAACCAACTCTATTTATGAAGTTAATACTGAACCGTTGCCTTTGGGGCCTGAGAATCCTCACGGCAATGCGTGTATCGCAAAGTCAACGCTGCTAGCAACCGAGCAAGAGGCTCAGCGCACCATTGACCCATTTAAGGGACGCTATTGGAAAATCGTCAATCCATCGAAACTCAACCATGTCGGGTATCCGGTGGGGTATAAGCTCATCCCTGGAGACACTGTCCTCTCTTTTGCCCATCCCGAAGCCAGCGTTACGAAACGAGCCACGTTCATCACTAAAAACGTTTGGGCAACTCCCTATAGCCCGGATGAAAAATATCCGGCAGGTGACTATCCCAATCAGCATCCGGGGGGAGACGGTCTACCCAAATGGACCCACGCCAATCGCCCCATCGAAAATACGGATGTCGTTGTGTGGTATACCTTCGGGCAACATCATATTCCTCGTCCTGAGGACTGGCCCGTCATGCCTGTTTCGTATGCGGGCTTTATGCTCAAACCTGTCGGCTTCTTTAATCAGAACCCTGCCCTCGACGTGCCTCCGTCGGCTCATAAAAATGGTGCGTGCCATTCACATCACAGCACCTAAAATCATCCCGATAAGGAGAATGAGCCCAATCCACACGTTCTGCCTAAATACCCGTCCATAGACTGATGGATGAGGAGTAGGCGGGCGCAGTTCGGCATAATGCCATACCCAACCGGCGATCGCCACTAGCCAGGACACCAAAAACCAAGGGCTGAGGCTGAGGGCAACCCCGATGCTGGCTAGCAAAAATGCTGTCCCAGCAAAGAAGGCACCAACGGCTTCAGAGGCATTGTCACCAAAAAAGAGGGCGCTGGAATTTACGCCGAGCTTGCGATCGTCTTCTCGGTCTGACATGGCATAGACTGTGTCAAATCCGAGTGTCCACGAGACGGTTGCTCCCCAGAGCAACCAAATTGGGAAGTTGAGGCTCTGTGTAACGGCTGTCCAGCTAATGAGGACGGTAAACCCCCAGGCAATTGATAATACGAGCTGCGGTATCGGAAAGACTCGTTTTGCCAGCGGATATAGCACGATGATTGGCACTGCTGCAACGCATAGCCAAAACGTCAGCGCATTTGAAGTCGATAGCAGATAAAACGCCAACCCCGCCGCACAGGCAGATGCGACGATTAAAACGCCAATTCCTGTTCTGACTGTCAAACGGCGAGAGGCAAGGGGGCGATCGCGCGTTCGCTCTACGTTTGGATCAATGTCTCGATCCCATAAGTCATTGATCACACACCCCGCCGCACTTGTGGCTAAACTCCCTAAAATAATGACTAACACCAGTAGGAGAGGGGGCAACTCACCTGGATTGACACTATGGGCGCCAAGAAATACAGCCCATAGGGCAGGCACCATCAAAATGAGTCGTCCAGTTGGCTTGTGCCAGCGCAAAAGCCTCACAATGGCACGCCACGTTGATTCAGATTCATATTGAGAATGCGTCAGCATAGGCTGGATGCTCGGAGTGCGGGTAGATGACCGAATTCCTCAACTTTAAGAATATCTTCTTTATCTAGAAGTAGGAGCGGGTCGAGTTTAATCAGCAAATACCTCCATTGCTAGATTGCAGGTTTATAAATATTGCTCTATGAATATGGGATAAAGCATTCATCCCTACTATGCAATTTTCATATGGAATCCATCAGAATTTGTAACGGGTCACGATAAAATCAGGGCAATCCTAATAAATTGAGTCGAATTCATCAATATTGATTTGATCCACTTGGTTATTGATTTAATCCACTTGGTTTAATCCGGATGAATTTATCCCGATAAATTCTACTACCGTCCGTAGTATTTGAAAGTCAGTAGTATTCGAAAGCCAGTAATATTCGAAAATCAGTCCCCCTCTTTGTGCCTTTGGACTCGGTCAGATGGTTTATTCAATATCTCAGAGCAAAGACAATTTGCTCGATCTTCCTGTGTCATCTCTCAATCAGGATCGAATACTAGCAGCTATCGATGTTGGTACGAATTCAATTCATCTAGTTGTTGTTAAGATTCAACCTGACCTGCCATCGTTCACCATTATTGCCCGCGAGAAAAATACGGTTCGATTGGGCGATCGCGATAAGCAGACAGGTCGGCTCACTGCCAAGGCTATAGAGCGAGCGATGGGCGCTCTCAAGCGATGCCGTGAAATGGCTAGGAGTATGAATGCTGAAGACATTGTCGCTGTGGCGACTAGCGCCGTCCGAGAAGCTCCCAACGGGCGGGATTTTCTCCACGAGGTTGAGGTTAAGCTGGGGCTTTCGATTAATCTCATTTCCGGGGAGGAAGAAGCTCGACGCATCTATTTAGGGGTGCTGTCGGGTATGGAATTTCATCACCAACCCCATGCCATTATTGATATTGGAGGCGGTTCAACGGAGCTAATTCTTGGAGACGGCGATGATCCCCGTTCGCTCAGCAGCACTAAAGTTGGCGCTGTGCGAATGACATCCGAATTTGTAACCACTGACCCAATCAGCAATACCGAGTTTCAATATCTCCAGGCATTTGTGAGGGGCATGCTAGAACGCCCCATTGAAGAATTACAGTCTCAGCTATCCCCTCAAGAGACACCTCGATTCGTCGGTACATCGGGCACGATTGAGGCATTAGCCGCAATTCATGCCTGCGACAAGTATGGAGAAACTCCTAGCACACTTAACGGCTACGAATTTAGTCTCCAAGACTTGCAAGAAATTGTTAATCGGTTGCGAAAGCTTGACTTTGAAGAACGGCTCAACGTTCCGGGTATGTCATC
>DBGGTD010000335.1:0-2857 GCA_051162585.1 Elainellaceae cyanobacterium | reverse complement strand
CGGAGCTCTGCTAGGGTTTCATAGAGACTTGCCACTAATTTGGGCGCAAGCCCGAGAGACGGTTCATCTAACAGCAGCAGTCGAGGACGCGCCATTAACCCACGGGCGATCGCCAGCATCTGCTGTTCTCCTCCCGATAAGAGCCCTGCCCGTTGGTTGCGCCTTTCTGCAAGGCGAGGAAAGCGGGTGAATACTGATTCGATGTCAGATTCAATATGGCGATCGCGTCGCGTGAATGCCCCTAATCGAATATTGTCATAGACCGTTAGCTCGGTGAATGCGCATCGCCCTTCTGGAACCAGAACGATGCCAAGCTCTGCCATTTGATGACTCGAAATTTGAGAGAGCGATCGCCCGCCTATCTCAATCTGTCCATCGTCTAGGTGAATCAGGTTCACGATGCTTTTTAGCAATGTACTTTTTCCTGCCCCGTTTGCACCGATCACGGCGACCAGTTCTCCAAGATGCACCGCGAGCGACACGTCATGCAAAACTCTCAACGAGCGATATCCAGACGTTAGATGCTGAACCTTGAGGAGCGGCTCTCCTGCTATTGGCAAAGACCGAATCAGGTCTGGACTCTCTGCGCCTAAATAGGCTTCGAGAACGCGCGGATCATGCTGCACAATCTCAGGCGACCCCTCGCAGATTAATCGTCCACTATCGAGTACGACGACTGTATCGGAAATATCCATGACCAAATCCATGTCATGCTCAACCAGCATAACTTTGATACCGCCGCTGGCAATCCGACGAATTAGGGTCGCTAGAGCGTGCTTATCCTCGCGTCCTAACCCTGCGGCAGGTTCGTCAAGTAGCAGAACTTGCGGGGCTGTGGTGAGGGCTCGCGCGATTTCGACTAGCCTCCGATCAACAAATGGAAGATTTGCCGCTTTTGTATAGACATTTCCCCGGTAGCCTACGAAGGACAGCAATTCAAGCAGAGGTTTTTCTGGACGTGTAGAGCGCCCAACCCCTACTAAGGCCGAAAATATATGCCCTAGGGTGCCTCCGACTCGAGCCACACGCAGATTATCAAGTACGGAGAGTGAGTTAAACAGTCGAGTGGCTTGAAAGGTGCGGCTAATCCCAATAGTTGCAATCTTGAGGCTAGAGAGACGGGTTAAATCGGTCGTTCCAAGGCAAATGGTGCCAAGCTGAGTCTGATAGAAGCCACTGATAAGATTCAATAGCGTGGTTTTACCAGCACCATTCGGACCAATGACGGCTGTGATCGTGCCGGGGTTCGCAGTAAAAGACACCGCATCGACTGCCCGGATGCCGCCAAATTGAATACCCACGTTTTGAACAACTAAACACTCGCAGCTTGAGTGACGAGCGACTAAAGACGGCAAGTCAGGGGAGTCATCAAGGGGATAAACAGGCGCTGGCTCTGCAAATCTGGTCTTGATGAAACTCATGACCCCGTCTGGCGCTAACCAGAGAGTTGCCAAAAGGAGCATTCCGAAGAACAGCAGCTGATATTCTGCAAAGTCTTGAAAAAACTCTGGTAAAATCACGAGGGCGATCGCCCCAACCAAAGCCCCCTCTGCGGTTCCAAGCCCTCCCAAAATGACCACTAGTAGAAACAGAATCGATCGGTGAAAGGTAAAGCTATCTGGGCTAATAAACCCAATCGTGGCAGCAAAAAAGACCCCCGCCAACCCTGTAAATGCGGCAGAAATAGTAAACGCAACGAGTCTGACCCAGAGGGTATTTAACCCAAGCGATGTGGCCGCTACATCATCATCGCGCACCGCTTGAAACGCTCGTCCCCACGGGTGGCGTTGAAGCATTGCGAATGATGCCATACTCAAAAATGCGAGTACCATGGCGATTAACACCACGTCGCGAAGAGCCGGTTTGAGCCCAAACACATTCGGCTGTGGGATATTGGTAATGCCGCCAAAGCCCCCCGTCAGCGATACCCACTCAATGAGAACTCGCTCAACGATGATGCCAAAGGCGATCGTGACCATTGCCAAATAGGGACCTGTCACTCGCAACGCCGGAGCCGCAAGGGCTGCCCCCGTTCCTGCTGTGGCGAAAATAGCCGCTACTAGGGCAATCCAGAAATTCCAATCGGCTTGGGACATCAACAGGCTGCCCGTGTATGCTCCGATGGCAAAAAAACCAGCATGACCGATTGACACTTGACCCGAGAGCCCCACCAGAATATTTAATCCCACGCCGACCAACGTCGTGACAGCAACCATTCCCAAGATGAACAGATAGTAGGTGTTTGGCGCAACTAAAATAGCGGCGATCGCCCCAATCAAGCATCCTATCTCCACCCATAACCGGACGTTCATCAAGCCGATCTGCTCCTTATATCCTGGCTCACACTTCCTAGCTCACACTTCCTAGCTCACACTTTGTGGGTCTGCATTCGCCCAAATAGCCCATTAGGACGGATGGCTAGGACAATAATCACAACTGCAAATCCAACAATTTCTCGATAGCTGCCGCCCAACACTCCAGCGGCAACCGATTCGACTACACCATATAGAATTCCGGCAACGACAACCCCCCACGGACTTCCTAACCCGCCGATGATAGCTGCGGCAAATGCCTTGAGCCCTAGCAGAGTGCCCATCGTTGCCGAGACATTGGCAACGGGCGCAATCAGCATTCCGGCAACCCCAGCTAGCATTGTTGAAATGGCAAACGAAGCCGCAATCATCCGCTCTACCGGAATACCCATAATCCGAGCTGTGGTGTGGCTTTCGCTAATGGCCTGGAGAGCTTTACCAAACAGGGTGCGCGTAAACAGCAATCGCAACACGAGGGCGAACGCCACTCCAGCAATTGGAATGATAAATTCGATGGGAAAGACCCCAAACCCCCACACCATGAT
>DBGGTD010000334.1:0-3364 GCA_051162585.1 Elainellaceae cyanobacterium | reverse complement strand
GTCTTGGACTATTGGAATCAGGTGGTTAATGAGCGCGTGCTGCACAACGAAATCAAAAAGCTCGATGCCGATGCAAAGCGCAAACTTGCCGAACAGCTTTTGGCGGAAGCCACCGCAACTGAAGCTGAGCAGGCCGAAACGGCACTGGTGGGAGGACGAGTTTAGCGTCTTGCAGAATCACTGAGGCTCGCGAACGAGATCACGAGTCAGGCAAGATACCGTCTTCATCTAGATCTCAATCGCGGCAGTTCCCCCACACGGCAATGTATACGTCCTTAGTTCGCTGTTTTTTCTAAACATTTATGCATCCACATCTTGTCTCCCCCCCACCCGAACTTGAATCACTTCAAACAGACCTAAAAGACAAGGGGGTCAAATATGCCTTTGCAACGTTTGTTGATATTCACGGCATGTGTAAAGGCAAAGTCGTTCCCGTGTCTCACGTTGACCAAATGATGCGAGGGTCGGAACTATTCACGGGAGCTGCACTAGATGGCGTACCGCAAGAGGTGAGCGATGAAGAGGTGGCGACCATTCCCGACCCGGCCACTGCCACGATCTTGCCGTGGAATCCGGAAATTGCCTGGTTTGCCAGCGATCTGTATTTGAAAGGAAAGCCCTTTGAGGCGTGCTCGCGTACGATTCTCAAGCAAACCTTGAAGCAAGCTGCCGAGATGGGGTTTACGTTTAATCTGGGCATTGAAACCGAATTCTTTATTCTCAAAGAAACCGAGGATGGCACCTTTGTTCCAGTGAGCGATCGCGACACCCTTGCAAAACCAGCCTACGATGTGCAGGGGATATTCGACAACTACGCCTGGATGGATGAAATCGTCCAAACTATGAACCACCTCGGTTGGGATGTTTATTCGTTTGACCACGAAGATGGCAACGGTCAGTTTGAAACTGACTTTACCTACTGTGATGCTCTCACCATGAGCGATCGCCTCACGTTTTTCCGGCTCATGGTCAAAGAAATTGCCAGAAAATACGGCTATCTCGCCACGTTTATGCCCAAACCCTTTGGTAACCGTACAGGCAGTGGCGCTCATTACAACATGTCACTGGCAGATTTGAATACGGGCGAAAATTTGTTCGTCAATACCGATGATCCACGCGGGTGTGGTTTGTCAAACTTAGGCTATCAGTTTATTGCGGGCGTTCTCAGACATGCTCCGGCGATCGTCGCAGTGACGTGTCCAACCGTAAATAGCTATAAGCGCCTCGTTAGAAAAGGCAGCATGTCTGGATTTACATGGGCTCCTGTTTATATCTGCTACGGCAACAATAACCGTACCAATATGCTCCGAATTCCTCTCGCGGGTGGGCGAGTCGAATGTCGCGCTGCCGATATTTCCACAAATCTCTATCTCGGAGCGGCAATGATTCTCGCTGCTGGGCTAGAGGGTATTCGTGAAGGGCTTGATCCGGGCAATCCCCACACTGAAAACATGTACCTTTATTCCGACGAGGAATTGAAAGACTTAGGCATTCAAACCCTGCCTCGAAATCTCAGCGAAGCTATTCAAGCCTTTGCTGCCGATCCGCTGAGTGAAGCGGTGATGGGGCCATTAATGTATCAAACGTATATCGACTTTAAGATGCAAGAGTGGGAAGAGTATCACTGCCACATTTCTGACTGGGAAATTCAGCGATATTTGAAATTTTTCTAGTTGCGTCAAACGCTGCTAAACATGGCATCAAATCGCGTTTGCATCTCATCAGGCGACACGTCTTCGATGTGCGTCGAAATAATCCAGATATGCCCAAACGGGTCAACGATGCGCCCGGAGCGATCGCCATAAAACTGGTCTTTAACGGGAAAAACTACCCGCGCTCCCGCATCAACAGCCTGTTGAACTAAAGCGTCAACATCTTCAACATACAGATTGAGAATCACCGGCGAGCCACCGAGTGTCTGCGGACTCGTATTAAACTCTGGATTTTCTTCTGCCATCATGATGATGGAATCACCAATCTGAATCTCAGCATGGGCGATCGCGCCAGTTGGGTCGGCCAGGCGCATGATCTCCGTTGCTCCTAACGCGGTCTTATAAAACTCAATCGCCCGCGCTGCATCTCGAATGGCTAACATCGGCGTCGCAGTGTGGAAGCCTTCTGGAATCGGGTTCACATGTTCAGTCATGATTCATCTCCTTGTATCGAGAATGAGACTTGTATCGAGAATGAGACTTGTATTGAGAATGAAACGAATAAACCCAAAATAGTACATATATTCTGGTTGAGCAACCGCGAAATCATCCGTCTAAGTCGGTGGTCACAGTTAACTGTAAAACCTATAAAACCCTGTGCTGCCCGCGCCGCGGGCAGCACAGGGTTTTGAATTTGGTTTTTAATTGTGCCGAGGTACTTATGATTAGCCAAAGTGTTTAATTTGTTACTGAGTTTGGAAAATATTTTGCACCATGGTGCGATCGACTCGTCCTGCTGCTGCATCCAATTCTGCGACTTCTCCAGCATCTAGATGCCAGCCGAGTGCACCGATATTTTGCCGTGCTTGTTCTAACGTCTTTGCTCCCGGAATTGGAATCGTTTCCTTACAAATGCACCAGTTGAGGGCAACTTGAGCCATGGTTTTGTCTCGTGAGTTGGCAATCTGGCGCAAACACTCCAATACCGGACGGGCTCCTGGCAGCAACCAACGAAATAGCAGTCCGCGAATTCCACCCGGTAAGTCTTTGCCGTCTGCGTATTTGCCGGTAAGAATTCCTAACGTCAGAGGGCTGTAGGCAATCAGCCGAATCCCAAGTTCGTCACACACTTCCTTCACGCCGAGTTCGGTGATGGGGTATGTCGAGAGCAGCGAATATTGCACCTGCAATGTGGCGATCGCCACGCCGCGTTCTGAAAATTTTTTGTGTACTGTTCTCAGCCGTTTGGGGCCGTAGTTTGACAACCCTATTCCCTTGACCAATCCCTGGTCATATAGATCAGCAAGCCCGTCGAGCAGCGGACCTTCTTGCCAGGGGGCGTAGTTTGCTGTCGACCAATGCATCTGCGCTAGATCTACGTTTCGCCCCATGCGTTCGGCAGAGGCTTGACACGCTGAAATCATTGACTGACGAGTCAAACGCCATGGGTAAGCTGCCAGCTTAGTGGCGAGGCAGATTTGATCGTGATGGTCACCTGAATAGTCGCGAGCAAACTGTCCGAGGAGGGTTTCACTGCGCCCGCTGAGTCGTCCCGTTCCGTACGAATCTCCTGTATCAAATAGGGTGACTCCATGACTGACACACTCGTTAAATACCTCTTGCAACTGAGCATCCATGTCTTTGCTGTAGCCCCAGAGGAGGCGATTTCCCCATGCCCCCGTCCCGCATCCCAGCAGTGGAAGGGACAGTTG
>DBGGTD010000333.1:0-2669 GCA_051162585.1 Elainellaceae cyanobacterium | reverse complement strand
CGTGATCACTCAACCTGAATAAGCGGCTCGAATAAGTTCTCTACCGATAAAGAACCTTACATCTTGAATCTAGACCAGCATTAATTCTCGCGGCGACGGGCGATGACCTGATCTAACGAAATCGTGTTAAAGCTGTTCCCTGCAATCAGCAAAAACAAGACTAGACAGTAAATCAGTTGGCTTGAAGCGCTGTCCCAATTTTGAAGCAGCGTCACTCCATACATCAACACAATCATTAGACCAAAGGTCGTCACCAGGGCGGCCTGTGTAGCGAGCCCCAGCGTTATTAAAATCCCGACGATAAATTCTATGATGGGAACCAATGTCGCAGGTGCGCGGACGAGTGCTTCTGGGACGAAGGTATCCTGAAATAGCCCCACCATTGAATTTGCGAAGCCTGGGATATTGCCAAGGCGGGTAAACCCATGATTGAAATAGTTCACTCCAATGACAATTCGCAGCAATGTGTATGCAATAACCAGGTCACGACGACGCAACCATAGCGCTTGAGGGAGTTTGTCCATGATGATTCTGCTTATTCATCTCATTGATCCACAAGAAACTTAACACTCAAGCATTAAAAAATCGGTAAGGTTTTACAACTTTCGAATTAGCGTAGCAATCTTACCTGCGCTTGGATCAGGCGCATCCCGATTTTGCGAAAACCTTCTTGCCTTTGAGACTGCTTCTCTATCGCTCGCAGTGACTCTCGGATAGTCATCGCGAACGATGGTCGAGGGATTGCGAACGATGATCGAAGCCTCGTGAATGATGATCCAAGCTTCGTGAATGATGATCCAAGCATTGCGAATGATGATCCAAGCCTCGTGAATGATGATCGAAGCCTCGCGAACGCAGTTCTAGTCATTACGAATGCAGTTCTAGTCATGGCGAACGCAGCGAAGCAATCTCAGGGGATGACGAGTTTTTTCAGCTCCTAATCTGGGCATTTCATCGTTGAGAAGGCTATGGTTATTGATAGAGTAGGTGAAATGTGCATCAGGGCAACCTGATTATTTGAGATTGAGAACAATCGCGTCATGAATTCGAGGAATGACCGAGAAGACGGCCTGAGACGGCGAGAATTAGACCTTCAACGACGAGAAAGAGAGATTCGGCTGCGCGAATTAGAAGCTGAACTCTCCCAAAAGGAAATCCCTATTTATCCGACAGTCAAGCATGGTAAGCCTAAACCCAAACGATGGCTCAAGAAACTGAGTAACGTGGGCAAATTTATGCTCATGGTGATTGTGGCAGCGGTCATTCTGCGGGTAAGCGCCTTCATTGCAATCTGGCTAATATGGGCGATTATCGTGGGGGCGATCGCCTGGGTAGGCTACAAGTTACTTCTAGAAGATGGCGATCGCGATTAAGATAATTGCGTTGCGACTCATCAAGCCTGCCATAAGGGGGTATTCATGCCCATTGCTATCAACATGGACAACTGGCCTGCTTGGATTCCCTATCCAACCTCATGGTTTAGCGCAGTGTTTCTAACTCTGCTCACAGGTGGCTTGGCAGCAAGCGTATCGTTCGTTTGGCAACTAGCCTTGTTTCTTGCACGCATATCTCCCCGACTGGGGCTGCTGTTTGGGGCAGTTGCCATTCTTTCACCCGTGATTTTGATTGCAATCATGCACCATCTGCTGCAACTCATCCTGGATCGATTTTTTCCAGAGACGCAAATCCCTGGCATGATTGGCAGTCAGAGTGTGTTACCGGGCTTAATGAGCTGGTGGGAAGGGCTCTACAGCTGGCTTGTCATCATTATTTCGACTCTCGTGGCAACTGCGATCTTAGGGGCGTTTCCGTTGTCTCTCAGCTTTCTTAACGACATCATGCACTGGTGGGATCAAGCCCGTCCTCTTTTTCGAATTTCTACCCTCGTATGGGTTGTCATTGCGGCGTATCTCTATCATTTCGAGAATTTGGTGCGGCAGCGGTTGATGTCGATGTCATACGACGATGAGGATGAGGTGCCCGTTGACTAAATCATGCCTGCTGACCAGTCATCGATGAATGTATGTTTAGCGCACCGGGAAATAGACGACGCGAGCATCAAATCCCTGATCGCGGAGATCCCCGCTCAGTTCTTCAGCGAGCGATCGCCTTGGGAATGCACCCACTTGAATGTATTGCCCTCGACGAGAATTTGTTAAAAAAGCAGTTGGAATACTATCTTGCACCTGTTCTAGCAGACCATCACGCCGAGCCGGGATCGCAACCACATACGGAGAATCGTCGGGCTGTCCCAATAGGATTGGTTCATCATTCGATTCAGACAATTCAGACGATTCAGAATTGAGGTCAATTAACTCATTAGCCGGTTGGTCTAATGACTCGGTTTCTTCATTCGACGGCAATTCTCCGGTCGGCATATCGTCCTGTGATGCATCGTCAGAACCACCACTCTGGCTAACGTCGTCAGAACCTGGGACAGCTAATGGCTCGTCTGCAACAGAAGATGAAATAGATAGAACATTTTCTGATATTCGATCAGGGACACTTTCTGGTGTTACATCACGGATGGATTTATTAGATTCTGCTGGATTAAATTTGGTTTGAGGGGATGCCTTGCCCGGTTGAGACAGTAACGGTAGCGTCAAAAGTCCTAGCGGAATTAGAATCATTAAGAATTGAGAAAAAGTTGACCCGAACCAGACTTGAAA
>DBGGTD010000332.1:0-8552 GCA_051162585.1 Elainellaceae cyanobacterium | reverse complement strand
TCGTAAACCAGCAGCATCCCTTGCAAGTCTTTGGCAACCACTGCAACGCCGTCACTCAAATCAGGCTTAGTCGGAATCCAAGTGCCCCAAATGCGTCCAGGTACGCCTGCATCGATTTGTGCCATCGGCAACTGGAGCACAGGGCTGCTGTTTAGCTTAATGCGAATAGCCGCAATTCCCCAATCTGCTTGATAGAGAGTCACTCCGTCATGGCGTAAGGGCTCATTCACATGAATTGTTTTGCGATCGAGTTCTTCGCCATCAAGGTTTAACACAGACAGGTCAGAGTAAAACTGGTCAATTGTGCCTTCAGGCGTATAGTCAATCCAAAATTTATTGACTCGGACTGACCAATCAGTGGGAATCTGAGCGGCTGCCCACGGCCCTGCATCAAAAATATTTCTCACTTGAAAGGTTTCACCGCTTGGAACTATTTCTTGGGCGAAGAATCCAGTCATTGCGCCAATGATTGCTCCAGACAGAATGATCAACATGCTGGCATGAACGACAATCGGCCCAATACGGCCTGCAAGTCCTTTCCGGGCGTAGAGCTTGTCTGCATCTTGAAAAACGCGATACCCTTTTTTATCCAGCAGGGTGGCGAGTGAATCGGGAGAACCCGTATCAAACTCGGCGCTTAGGGCGAGTTTTTGAAATTGGCGAGGCTGGTCATAAAATTTCCAGTTTCGAGCAGATTTGAGCGTTGGCAATTGGCGAGTGAAGGTGCAGGCGGTGAGGCTAGCCCCAAATAAAATCAAGAGGGCCAAAAACCACCAGGTGCGATAGACGTGATCCAGCCCTGCAATGAGGATTACCTTCCACGTCAGAAAGCCAAATAGCGCGGGCTGTTCGGGATAATTGTCTTGATAAAACTGGACGGATTGCCCTTGCTCGATGACGGTTCCTGAGATGCTAAATAGGGCGATCGCCAACAGCAAGAGAATCGCCAGCCGTAAATCTGCAAGCAGCGGCAATAAATCTTGTCTAAAATATCGCCGAAGTTGACTGCTCCAGCCTGGTCGATTCGGCGAATTGGGAGGGTCTAAAGTCATTGAATTAAGCAGATACTAAAAAGTCAGTGTTGATGAGCCGTTTTATGCCGTCACCTATAATGATGGTCTTAAAAGCTAGCAATTGGAACCAGGCGAAACAGCAGCGAGAATACGCCAAACCCAACGAGAATGGCACCACTCGCCGGCGTGATCCAGCCTGACCAGCGTCGAAGTTCAAGAAGCTTTTTGATGGATGCAGTAAATGTTCCGGCTAACACGAGCGGGGCGACATATCCTGCGGTATAGGAGGCCAGCAAAATACTGCCCAGGAGTGGATCTTTTGTCGTAGAAACCCATGCCAGCAGAGTCGCGAGCACCGGAGTGCTACAGGGTGATGCAACCAGCCCAAACGTTAGTCCGATCAAGTAAGACCGTGCGGCTTCGGGGAGGTCATTCGAAATCCATTCCATACCACCCAGCGACGGCAGACGCAGGGGTAACGCGTCGAGCAGGTTGAGCCCCATCAAAATGGCAATGAGGCTAACTACAATGGGTAGCCCGATACCAATCTGCCCATATACTCGTCCGGCGATCGCCGCTAACACTCCTAATCCAGCTAAGGTAGTGGCGAGTCCCAACGAAAACCACACTGATTGGGCGGCAGCTTGAATCCGGCTTTTGGTTTCATAGCCGCCGATGTAGCCAATCGTAATCGGCAACATCGAGAGCATGCAAGGGGTCAGGCTCGTGAATAAGCCTGCAAAAAAAATGATGCCAACACTCACAACACTGAGGTGATCAAGCTGGCTCTCCACAAGCTGATCTGCAAATTGGCTGAGCTCGTAGAGCCATATCTGAACCGTTTCAACCATGTTGAGCAACAACCATTCTCATAAGGACTAGACACAAGAGCATTAGATTGATCGTTATCTCTCGACTCATCTCTCTTGTCTTATTCTATCGAAGTGGTCCCGGCAGGGCGTTAATCAGGGTCGCTTGATCAGCTGGCGAGTTTAAACGGAATCACCTCCGCTCCACTACTTTCACGCGCAACTCGAATCAGCAAGCCTGCGGCCAGCAAGCTTGAAATCATCGAGCTGCCGCCATAACTCAACATTGGAAAGGGTAAGCCCGTGGTGGGTAATGCCCCGGTGGCGACACCAATATTGAGCAGAGCTTGTCCAACCAGCAAAACCACTGCGCCTATTGCAATGAGCTGATGCACCGGATGATTACACTTAATCGAGACTCGAAGTCCCAACGTTGCGTATGCTGCAAGCAATGCCAGCAACAACAAACTACCGATTAAGCCAAATTCTTCAGCAAACACTGCAAAAATGAAGTCCGTATATTGGATCGGCAAATAAAACAGCTTTTGGTGAGACAGTCCAAACCCACTTCCCCACACTCCTCCCGATCCGATTGCAATCAGACTTTGAACTAGCTGATAGCTATCTTGGCTTGCATTAGCCCACGGATCTAAGAAAGATATCAAACGCCGACGTTGATAGTCTTGAAGGCTAATGCTAATTGTCGCCAGGAACAATCCTCCCAGGGCTGTGCCCATCAAATAGTGATAGGGCAACCCGGAACTCAACGCCATCAGCCAGATGACAAACCCGCATAGTGCTGCCGTACTTAAGTTGGGCTGAAGCAAAATACAAACCAACGTGACTAGAAAAATGCCCAACCAGCTTGCCCGCGTCGTCTTCGTGAGGCGATGCCATCCTCCAAAAATGCGAGCACTTTGAAGCACCAGCAAGGGTTTAATGAGTTCTGATGGCTGAATCCCAACTGAACCGATTGCAAGCCAACGGGTCGCCCCTGAAACAGTGGTTCCCAAACCGGGTATCAAAGTTGCCAAGACTAAGCCCAAGACCAGTAGATAAAGCCAGTCTGTAATGCTTAGGAAATATCGGAGCGGCGAGTGAACAAGGATATTGAACCCCACTAACCCAAGACAGATCCAAAGAATTTGAGTCTTAAAGTAGTGGAGCCCATCTCCAACATCTTGATCGGCTACCACATACGATGCTGAGAATAACGTAACTAGCCCGATCAGCAACCAAAGAAAGGTGAGCCATCGCAACAATCGGGCTTCAAACGCCCATTCTTTGACAGATGGGTCAAATACAGGAATCAGATGGCGAAAATTCACAGCCAATATCCGGGCGATCGCCCGTCCAAATCACGCCTTTCATGGAACTGCTGATCCAACAACATCGATTTGAGCGTATCCAAAAATTGCACTAAATCAGCCACCAATCATCATATAGCAATCCCAAATAGTTTGGTGAGCGGTGGGCGCATCCCACCGCTCACCAAACCATTCACAAGCGATTTAGGATCGCTATAGGCATCAATTGTGCATTAACCACAAAAAAGGAGCCACATTTGACCCCTTCTACATCCACAACACTAAAGAGTAGTAACCACAACACAAACCCCAACACAACGAATAAGATTACACCTAAAGAAGCCCCGTATTGGTACCGGGCTTGCCCGTTGCCAGCTCAACTTTCACAATTTTGCCACCCATTTTCATAATTCGTTGCTGCTCACGAAACCAGTTTGCGTAGGGGACGAGTTTCGTAAAATAAGTATTTTGCAACTCGCGTTGAGTACGAATCCGAGTTTGGCTAGGAACACAGGCCGTTACCTTGAACATACGCATAGGTTGATTTCTCCCAATTGTGTCGATAAAGACTCGCGATAATGAATCGAAGCTTAAATAAAACGTCGAAGCCTCAAAAATTTCTGATGATATATGCCTTTTTAACCGATTTTTAACCGAGAACCGGGAGTCAAGAGTCAATCCTAGACTGTCACAAGCACCATCATTGACTAGCCAATGACTACCTAACACTCACTCCTGACTTCCCAGACCTCAAAAGGATTTCGAGCGGTTAGTGTTAAGCGTTGAATGAGAACCTACATCCCCAACTCAAAGCTCATCCCACATTCATCATTCTGAACTAGCTCAAGCCAGAGCAGATATAGTCGAAGTAAACACCCATTTCCTTCCCTGCGTCAGCACCCACCAAGCTAGCGGTGACTTCCTTCATTGCTTGGATCGCCTGAACGGTTGCACCGACAGGAACACCCAATGAATTGTAGGTTTCCTTCAATCCGTTTAGGACTCGCTCATCCAGGATGGACGGATCGCCAGCCAGCATTGCGTAGGTAGAATAGCGCAAATAGTAGTCTAAATCGCGGATGCACGCAGCATAGCGGCGGGTGGTATACATATTTCCACCGGGGCGAGTAATGTCAGAATACAGCAGGGATTTCGCTACTGCTTCCTTAACGATTGCTGCCGCATTTGCACTAATGGTCGTTGCAGCACGAACCCGGAGTTCACCACTTTGGAAATAACCTTTCAGCTTTTCCATTGCAGCGCCGTCAAGGTACTTACCTTGAACATCAGATGAGTTGATAACAGAGGTGATTGCGTCTTGCATAATCTCGGTTCCTCAATAACTTAGATAGTTGTCGTATCAAATGACACGCTAACGTCTTCCTAGACTAGAACAGCCATGCTTATTGCATAGCACCGATAACGTAGTCAAAGTAGGCAGCAGCATCAGATGCATCATCTGCTGACATCATTCCAGTTGCTGCGCCCTTCATTTCAGAAATGCCCTGTGCAACTGCTTCGATAGGAGTGCCTAGAGATTTGTACATCTCGCGGACGCCGACGATGCCAATCTCTTCAATTGGTGTAACATCGCCAGAAACGATTCCGTATGTGATCAAGCGCAAATAGTAGTCCATATCGCGCAGGCAGGTCGCCGTCATTTCTTCCCCGTATGCGTTTCCACCAGGAGAAACAACATCAGGCCGCTTTTGGAACAGCGCATCTCCCGCCTGCTTAACAATCCGCTCGCGGGAGTCGGTAAGAACTTGAGCAATCCGCAGACGGCGCTCACCAGACGAAACAAAGGTCTTAATTCGGTCAAGTTCACCCGGGCTGAGGTAACGTGCCTCAGCATCGGCGTTCACGATCGACTTCGTGACAATACTCATCGATGGATTCCTCCAAAAGAATAATGTAACCAGGTATGCTTACAGCCGCTCGTAAGTGAGCGAGGGTGCCCAATGCAACAAATCACTGAATAACTTGCAGCCAGGCTACTGGTTAAATCAGGTATCTTCACACTTTGCCCCAAGTAACCTTGCGTGTAGTACAGCTAGATGTACTCAGGTGTTTAAGCTTAGCTACCTTCCGCAAATATTTTGCGGCATCCAGTTCACATTCTTAGTCTGTTTGCAATATTTTGTAACAGTACTGCTCATGTTCGTGAATCGGTGGCTCTAGGAGAAGATTTGCCTAATGTCCAGAAATTAGAACGCATGTAGCAAGCCCTTCTAACGAGACATATCAAAAATCACCCGCCTGCAAGAGGGAGATACTGATGGGCTTGTTTTCGTGACTTAAGTCAAACTATTGTAAAGAAATCTTGTCTAGCTGAGAGATGTCTCTAATTGTTAAGCAACTACTTCTTGGAATCAGACAGATGCCCACAACACGTAGAACATCTGTCTAATGTTGGTAATGCTTTGGATAGACCCTAGTTTGCATAAGGCCACGCACCTCTGACTGTTACCCACTAGTATTGACTAGATGCGCGATCGCACCGGCTCAAAGCTAGGAACCACGATTTCCTTACTTTGCTTGGTTAGTTGATTGTACAACCTTTCGGTATTCGGGAAGTTGGCAGCTGGCAACGTTGGGAAGCGACGATACGGCACCGTATCTTCGCCAAAGACTTGAACATATTCCATGCTGTTGACCAGCATGCCGACAAAGCTCCGAATCCCTTCACGAGCCAAGAGCTGATTATAGAGGCGAATCTCTGCCTGATCGCGGGGTGCACGCCCTAAGAAGTGCTTAAGCCCCAGCTCAATCACCTTGGTATTGGGATACGCCGTGTAGAACTCTTTGATATAGAGACTAGAGACTCCCAACCCTTCGATGAAATCTTTGACAGTGATCTCACCATTGCCTAGCTTGCTTTCGAGACTTGTGAATTCATTCCGAATGATATACGGATCTAAATCACGCTCGAAGATTTGACGGTAGGCTGCTTGAATGACTTTATTTAAAGCAACTTTGTCCGTCGTCGTCGTGAGTTTAAATGCCTTGGTTTGTTCACGCTGTCGACTGACCCCTTGATTGATGCGGAAGCGAATGTCAGGAGTGCTCCGGGTGGTTTGAACTTGCCCAAGCTCAACAAATCGAGGCGTCTCTTCTTTGATGGGTTTGGTTGCAGTTTCGCCAATCGAGCCAACTCGCAGCGATCGCATCGCAACACCCGCTGGGGTCAGATATCGTTCATAGGGAATGGTATCTTCACCGAACGCTTCATTGTATTCGAGGCTATCGATGATTTCATCGACTAGCGCATAGAAACCTTTCTTGGAGCAAATATCGAAATACTTGTTGGTTTCCTGGCGACCATACGTTGGGCGACCTAACAGGCGACGGTGAATATATTCGACCGATTTCATCACATAAAGCGAAGTCCAATACATCTGGCGGAATATGTTTGACTTCGCAAGCTGTCGAATAAACTCTCGAACCGTAATGTCTCCGTTTTCCAACTTGATTTCTGAGACTTTTAACCGCTGACCGTCGTAAACGTCGCGTCCAAAGACTTGCAAGTATGCCGCCCGAATCACTGCCTGAGTCGAACTCTCCGAGAACTTAACGCTTGCCGGTGCACCTCGACCATTAAGCCGACTTGCGCCGGGAAGCTGATCGAGCTTAAACACTTTTGGTCCTAGACTGCCTGGAGCGACTCCACGAGCACCTGGATTACTCAGCTGATTGCTAATGCCGGGACCTCGGTTGATCAAAATCCGGCGGGTATCTTTGCCAAAGGGTGCCGGACTGTTGCTCGGATTTCGAGTCTCTTTAGGAAAGATGGCCCCAAACTGAATTTCTAGCGGGTCATTACCCGAACCATACGGATGCTGGTCGGGAAGTGGCTGCTCATAGGCCGCAAAGGTTGTAATAAATTGGGGGACCTTGCGGAATGGAGCGCTGTATTTAAACAAGTCTTGCTGAGGGCCCCAATTGCGGCACTCTTGAGCCTCTTGTCCTAACCCTCTGAGATAAGGAACCGTTTCTTCACCGAAGTAGTCGGCGTATTCTTGCGAATCAACAAGCGCATCTACTAGAGCAGGGAGTCCACCGTTGGAAACCACTGAAAAATACGTTTGAACTTCTTCGCGACTGCTCGGACCACGACCTAAAATATGCCGAAATGCTAACTCTAATGCTCGACTGTTGATATAAGGTTCGTAAAAATTCTTCCGATAAAGCGGTGACTTGGCTAGACGACGCACAAACTCCTTCATGGAGATGTCGCCATTCTTGACCTGGGACTCGAGATATGAAATTGACAGCGAATACGCTCGCGTAATATCGCGCTCAAAGATTTGGCGATAGGCAGCTTTAATGATGTCATTTTTCTCAGTTGCCGATAGCCCAGGCTTCATGGCGTATTTCGGACGCCGTTCAGCTGCATTGGAATAAATTTGAGGAAGCTGCAACCCTTGCACATCTCCGGATGGTCGCTGACGAAGCTTATCCGACGGCGTAGGAGATTTGAACTCGGTCATGAGAACATCGAAGTATTGTCCGACGATGTTGGCTGCCTCTGCATCCTGGCGAAAATACCCCAATGCTGCCTGACGCATTTCTTGAATCGCAACAATGGTGGCCTGGCCTGAACATGCGTTTTCGATGATTTCGCGCAGCCCTCGCACATTGACCGAAATGATATTGGGGTCGCCAGCAACGATGGCATAGGTGAGATAGCGCAAGAACCAGCTCAAGTCTCTGAGCGACTTTTGCATGTTGCTAGGGCCATATCTCGCCACGTTGATAGGTCTGAAACCCGCCGGGACTGGGCCACTGGCTGAAGCGCTAAAGAGCGATCGCAACCCTTCTAGAAAACCACCCTGGCTTTCTACAAAGGTGGCTGTACCAAGTTTCATAGACTCTTGCATATCAAGCTGAGTCCCGCCGACGCTGACTGCAACTTCTTCAGGTTCGGGCTTTTCAAGATATGACAAGGGTGACCCACCGACAAAAATGCGATTTGCGGCGCGAGACACGATTAGCTCAGAATTTCTTGTCAGAGTTGTCGAAATGTCTAAACGTTTTAGACCAGAGCTGAAATAGCTAGAGAGCTCACTGAGCTCCCCCCGCCCTAAAAAGCGATCTTGCTGTTCAGCTTGAGAGATGGTCGAAATAGGTAGAGTTTGGTACAGCTGCGGACGTGCAACAGAGCTTCCACCACTTGCCTTAACACTCATTGGATTTCAAAAGCTCCCTTCAAACGTGAATTGCAAAAAGAGTTTGCCCAGAACGGCACTAGCCAATAAACCTTTGATGAACCGTCACAGACATTGTTCACAGACATCGTTGCTTGCTTCATGTCTTCAGATAAGGCTGTGGAGCACGGCAACTAGTTCTCAACTCAGGTAAATAGCTAACACCAACTAGCTCAATTTTTAGATTAAAACGTTTCGGTCATGACACATCGATTT
>DBGGTD010000331.1:0-10302 GCA_051162585.1 Elainellaceae cyanobacterium | reverse complement strand
GATTAAATCCAAATGTTGGCAGCGTCAACTTTGTGTGCGCTTAGTGCTGCAGGAACAACGTATGAAACCAGATACTTATCATCATGGCGATCTGCGCCAAGCGCTATTAACGGCTGCGCTTGAGTGGATTGACGACGACGGAATTGGCAGTTTGTCGTTGCGTGGTATTGCTCGTCGGGTTGGGGTGTCGCACAATGCCCCGTATCGCCATTTTGAAGACAAAACGGCGCTGCTCGCAGCGGTTTCAGAAGAAGGATTTCTTTCGCTGACGTATGCTCTCAGGGCGACATTAGCCGATGCGCCTAGTCATCCACTGCGTCGTCTCGAAACAATCGGTGTGGCATACGTGCAGTATGCCGTCAATCATGCGGCTCACTATCGAGTGATGTTTGGCCCTTACCAGTACTATGACAAATATCCATCCCTGACTAACGCGGCAAATGAGTCATTTATGGTTCTGGTTGAGGTAATTGCTGATGGACAGGCCAAAAATGGAATCCGCGCTGGTAATGCTAAAGAATTAGCCCGCGTTGCGTGGTCACTGGTGCATGGATTATCGATGCTGCTAATTGATGGGCAACTATCTGTGGATTCAGATGAGACGGTTCGAGATATTGCGAGCCACACAACCCGTTTACTATCGGACGGATTTGCTATTCGATAAACGAGTATAGCGGTATGCGATTGAGTTAAGTACGGTGGTGTGGGGCGCGGCGCGCCCCACACCACCGTTTCTGTACTTGACGCGCACATTGCTGTAAAAACAGCCAAAAAAAATCCCCAGCACAAGGCCGGGGAGTGAATTCAGGGTGCATCTACCATTCACTTCTACAGGTGAGAGAGGCATCATCCGGAAAGCGTGGGAATTTTTTTTGGATATTAGGGCTGAATCGATGTTTTCAATCTCCCGTCGCTGCCTGTTCGTCATTCAAAATTTTGTCTTTTGAGTCATCCCAGTAAGCACTGCATGTCCATACTTCGCGATCGCCCTTATTTTCAACGGACCATCGATAAATCGCAGATTTGGGCTCAATCCCGATCTCCAGCAACTTAGCGCCCATGTAATACTCCATTTTGCGCTTCGTCATCTCTTTGACACTGGGAGGCAGATTTGTTTCGATAGTCCGATTTAAATGAGCTTGAGTATGTTTTGCCATGCAGTTCACCTCGATGTCGTTTCACCAATACATCCAGCAGAGGGATTCATTCTCTTATATTACGAGGATTTATCAACGGGTTTGGCTTGATGACAACAGGCGATCGCGTCACAATAACGGTATGTACAACTACCAATGCTTCTAATTTTGTTTGAGAACTTTGTTTGATTAATTATTTGATGTGAAATTGTGTTGAGTAAGACTTCTCTCATCATTCCGCAGGATAAACCGTCATCATCTGGGCACCAAGATTCTGATCAATCTCTCGCCGAACACCCAAGGACGAGTCCTCTTGACTATGACATCGCGATTGTTGGCGGTGGAATTGTTGGGCTTACCTTCGCCTGTGCGCTGAAAAATGCAGGGCTGAAAATTGCGTTAATTGAGGCGCTTTCTCCCGAGGTGGGGTTAAGCCAGCATCGCTCATATGCGATTACGCTCTTGTCGGGGCAGATTTTTTCAGGATTAGGAGTCTGGGATGAAATTCTGCCGCAGATTACAACCTTTCGCCAAATTCGCCTCGCAGATGCTGACTATTCTGAAGTGGTGACGCTCCTGCCTGATGACTTAGGGACTGATGAACTCGGCTACGTGGCAGAACACCGGGTGTTGCTCAAGGCACTTCAGAATGATTTAGAGGGTGCAGCAACGGTTTCGTGGTTATGCCCGGCTGAAGTTGTTGGGGTTGATTATCAGCGCGATCGCGTTGAGGTAACGATTTCAGCAGACGATACTCAACACAAAATCACAGCCGCGTTGCTGGTTGCAGCAGATGGATCGCGATCGCGCATTCGACACCAAGCAGGAATTCGCACTCAAGGTTGGGCATATTGGCAATCATGCGTGACAGCGGTCATTCGCCCCGAGTGTTCTCATCACAACGTTGCCCGCGAGCATTTTTGGTCGAGCGGTCCGTTTGCAAGCCTGCCGCTCTCTGATAACCGATATCAGATTGTGCTCACCGCGCCCCATGATCAAGCTAAAGCGCTTTTAGAGATGGACGAGCAGGCGTTTCTAGCAGAGCTTGATCGGAGATATGATGGAAAACTCGGCACACTCACGTTGCTGGGCGATCGCGTCTTGTTTCCAGTGCAATTAATGCATAGCAGCTGTTACAGTCGCCCGCGATTGGTATTGATTGGAGATGCTGCCCACTCATGCCATCCCGTGGGTGGGCAAGGGCTCAATTTGGGCATTCGGGATGCAGCAGCCCTCGCTCAAGTTCTTCAAACGGCTCATGAGCAGGGAGAAGACATCGGGCAAATCCAGGTGCTGCGGCGCTACGAGCGCTGGCGTCGTCTAGAAAACTGGTTGATTTTAGGCTTTACAGATGCCTTAAATCGGTGTTTTTCAAACCGTTGGTCACCGCTCGTCATACTGCGGCATGTAGGGTTATGGACGATGCGTCGAGCGAGATTTTCAAGATATCTGGCATTGAGACTCATGACTGGATCGACGGGGCGATCGCCCAAGTTGAGCGATCCTCAATCCTAGAAGTCTCGTTTGAGTATGGCTCTGTATAAGTCGACATCATACGTTGACATTCTCGATACTTCGCGATCTTGCGATCGCCGAGCAAGACATTCCATCTGGAAAATCATCATGTCAAATTATCAACCTCCTCAAGAATCTAACGGGAAAGAGTCATTCGATCCCCCAAAAGAGGGCGATCGCCAAACTGTTAGACGAGTGATGACTCGCCTCTATATCATTCTTCTAGTGATTGGTTTAGGCATCGGAGCAATTGTGTCCGTTGGGGTTGTCATGCTAATCGAACGCCTCGGCTTAACCGACGTCCCCCAACAGGTTGAAGACAATCCAAATTAGAAGCATGCATCGATGATGAGCAGACCTGCTTAATGCGTCTGGTATAGCCTTACGCTCTCGCGTTAGGACGCTGAACGTGTGTAGACCCCGCGCGCCGCGCGCCACATCACCTCACCGTACTTAATCAAAGCGCACACCGCTATAAATAATGTCTCAGCAGTTGGTGGGGACAAATGGCCGTTTGCCCTTACAGAGCCATTGCTAGTAGTCGATTATTTACGAGCGAATCCCTTAAGTTGTGAATGCCAACCCAGATTCTCTCAGCCATTGAGGGAATGCACGCGCTAACCTGATAGATCAGAGCGGGGTGCGATCGCACTAACAATCCGCTGGCTTACTTTCATATCGACTTGGAGTGAGGAGAAACGCGACCCATGTCTGTTCAAATACAACAAGCCATTACCGTTGGCAAGTATCTGGTTACTCAGAGGTTAAAAGGGCGGAAAAAGTTCCCGTTAGTTTTAATGTTAGAGCCGCTGTTCCGCTGCAACCTAGCCTGTCCAGGTTGTGGAAAGATTCAACATCCCAAAGAAATCCTAAAGCAGCACCTAACTCCTGATGAATGCTTTAAAGCCGTCGAGGAATGCGGTGCCCCAGTCGTATCAATTCCAGGCGGAGAACCATTACTCCATCCTCAAATTGATGAAATCGTTCGAGGGCTGGTCGAGCGGAAGAAATATATCTATCTTTGCACCAACGGCATCTTACTCGAAAAGAGCCTCCACAAATTTGAACCGTCTCCGTATTTGACGTTCAGCGTTCATTTAGACGGGCTGAGAGAGCGCCACGATCAATGCGTGGATAGAACGGGCGTTTTTGATACGGCAATTCAAGCCATTCGGTCCGCAAAAGCCCGAGGCTTTCGAGTGACTACAAATACAACAGTATTTGACGGTGCTAATCCTCAAGAAATGCAAGAGTTCTTTGATTTTCTTGCGTCGTTAGACACTGACGGCATGATGATTTCTCCCGGCTATAGCTACGAGTGGGCACCTGACCAAGATCATTTTCTCAAGCGAGAACAAACTCGCGCTCTATTTAGAGAAATCTTGGCTCCATTTAAAGCCGGGAAAAAAGCGTGGAACTTTAACCACAATCCGCTATTTCTCGATTTCTTAATTGGCGAAAAAGATTATGAGTGTACTCCATGGGGCAGCCCTAGTTACAGCGTATTAGGTTGGCAAAAGCCGTGTTATCTACTCAATGAAGGACACTACAAGACATTTCAAGAATTGCTTGACCACACCGATTGGAGCCAGTACGGTCGTGCGAGCGGGAATCCAAAGTGTGCAGACTGTATGGTGCACTGCGGTTATGAGCCAACTGCTGCGATGGACGCGATGGAACCTAACAATATGGTGCGATCGCTCGGTAGTGTGTTTGGTGTAGCTCGATAGTGCCGTTTCGTTTGCACGGCATATCTGACGCTGGCAACTGTCGCTTTATGCTCTCGCGTTAGGACGCTGAACGTGTGTAGGCCCCGCGCGCCGCGCGGGGCCTACACACAAATCTAAGCCTGCAGGGCTATAAAACTCAAATATCTTCCAGATGGAATAACGCATCCATGATGAATAACGCAACTGCATGAACGACGCGTCCATAGCAATATGCGCTGGAGGTGAGCCCCATCATTTTCTACTCGTCACTTGCTCAATCAAGGCAACAACCGCACTACGACTGAGTTTTTCAGCTCCGTGTGCCAACACATCCAGCGTGGCGTGTGCCAATGCTAGAGGAATTTGACAAAAATCACGGGCGGGCCCTAACGGAAGTGCATGGGTGTAGGCATCAGCAAGGTTCAAGTTGCGGTGAGCATAGTTCCGCATATCTTCAGCCGTCCAACCATCTGGGAAGAAATCGACTCCTCGCCGCAGGTCTTCAGCATGATTGCGGGCAATGTTGACAGCTTGTAGCCCACGTCCAAAGCCGAGTGCTTGAGTACGGTTGGTCTGGGTCCCGTCGTACCAGCACCACAAATCGGAGAGCATTAACCCTACAGAACCCGCAACGCTAAACGTATAGCGGTCTAAATCGGCTTCCGTATGAATCGCCCAATTAAACTCTGCCCAATGAGCCATTCGATCGGCCATTGCGGCAGTCACATCCCAAATTCGGGGCGCAATCGACGGAGGGGCTAGCAACGCCCATTCTCCGATCCGGAGTGTAACCCCTGGAAGCAGACCATGATGACTCTGCAACGCTGCTGAGAAGTCGCGAATGGTTGATTGTTCTGTTGCGCTTTGCATATCTAAGCTGAGCGATCGCAGTAGCCTAGCTTTCGTTTGACCATCCAATTCAGGATGATCTTCAATTTCATCAATTGCCCGCATACAAAGATATGCGGAAGCAACAGCATCCAACAAATCGGGCGGTAGACGACTAATCGGAATATAGAAGGTCCGACTTGTGTCTTTAAGAACCTCTAAGGCACCTTTACGAAGATCCATCCAGTTAACTCCTCACACCAACTCATGCTCTAGAATATATTTCTCGACGATAGAAGACTAGTCCATCTTTTCAAGAGGATGCGTCTGTCACGGAGAATACGAAAGATTGATTATAAACCTCAAACACGATGTCAATCTTTGGCTGATGACATCTCATAGCAATACGCATTGAGTTTGGCGATGCAATGTCTAACGACCTCAACCTATGAGAGAGAACATATCATCAATTAAGTAATTTTCCTCATTGCCGATAGTCAGTCAATCATGTCAAGGACGAGATTAAGACCCAGAATAGGAGCGCTTTTCCAAGCCTGAACGCTTGTCATCTTTTCCTCAATGCTGTAAACCCCATCATTACATGCTTATCTGAAATGATGCTGAATAGAATTGCAACCAAGGATCTATGGCAGTATGCGCTTAAGTTAAGCACGGTGGTGTGGGGCGCGGCGCGCCCCACACCACCCTTTCTGTACTTGACACCATTGCAAATTACTATAGCCCTACGGGTTCTATACACGTTCAGAGTCCTAACGCGAGAGCGTTAGGACTCTGAACGTATCTTCATTAGAACGGATACACTAATTCCGGCAATCTCATGTGGAACTGAATTTTATCGTATGGTCAGCCGAGATTGTGTTTAGGAAGCCGTAGAAGACGAGATTTTATCGGGCTAAGAATTTGGTTGAGGCGACGAAGTTGCTCTGCCGTCCCCATGCAAATCAATAAGTCTCCAGTCATTAATTCGGTATCAGCGGTGGGTCCTGCAATGAGAGTGCCATCAGCTCGACGAACTGCGAGCACAAGTGCGCCTGATTGCGATCGCAGTCGTGCATCTCGCAAGGTTTGCCCAACACACGCGCAGGTTTGCGGATCGAGAAGAAATTCTTCCATGTAGAAGGAGCGATCGGCTCCTGTGAGGATTCCATCGACAAAGTCCATCACTTGAGGACGCAACGCGGCAGCCGCCAGCCGTTTGCCCCCTGTGATATACGGAGAAACGACCGCATCGGCGCCCCCTCGTTGCAGCTTTTGAAGAGCTTCTTCGGTATTGGCACGGGCGATCGCTCGGATCTCGGGATTTAGAGTCTTTGCAGAAAGCACTGTATATAAATTTTCGGCATCAGACGGCAGCGCTGCGACTAAACACACTGCTCGTTCAATACCAATCCGATGGAGTACCTCGTCAAGCGTGGCATTGCCCTGTACTGCCGTATATCCATGCTCTTGAGCGAGCACTACGATATCTAGTGAGAGGTCAACAACCACAAATGGAATTCCCTCTGCATCAAACTCAAGCGCAATCTGTTGCCCAGTGCGCCCAAATCCGCAAATGATGTAGTGCTGCGTTAAGTCTTCAATCACACGCTTCTGCTGTCTTAGACGAATTCCTTCTTGAAAATAACCTTGGATCAAGGCTTCTGTAAATCGGTTGACAATATAGCCAATACTAATAACCCCCATCAAAATCAGGCTAATGGTGAAGATGCGACCTCGATCATCTAACGGATGAACTTCCGTAAATCCAACGGTTGCTAACGTGATGATCGTCATGTAAGCAGCATCGATCCATCGCCACCCCTCTAGAATGCGATAGCCTAGTGTCCCAACGATCGTGACCGAAATAACAGCACCTATACCTATCAGCAACTCTTGCCGAATGCGTTGGTATTTTTCTTCAAATTTGGAATACACTGCGTCTCAAATTAAAGAGATGGTAAATCACGAATGACTACAAAAAAACATACTTGAAGCGTATCTATTTTGTAAGAAATCGAGTATCGAAAAAAGTCTGACAAGAATTATCATAGTCGTTTGCTATAGCGATCCTAAATCGCTTGTGAATTGTGTGTGAGCGGTGGGGCGGTGCCCGCCCCACCGCTCACAACCCATCTGAGATTGCTATATGCATTCTACTTTTTGACATGTATTCGATCATGTATTGCATATGCCTTCTAAACAATTCCTTCAACTGAATTTAAAGAAGACAGGCACTTTTTTTAGTTAACGAAAAGTTATGCCAGCTTATCTTACGTATTACGCAACGATTGTTACTATGTGCTTAGCGGCATGAGGGTGACGCTGAGACGGAAATTGAGATCAAACTGTCTAATAGGTCACTAAAACTGCAAATACGTATCCATCGAACTCTAACATACACACGAGACTCTAAACCGCATCAAGCATGCTAAAGGCCATGCCGTAGGAGACTATGGTTGATTGCTTCAGTATATTCAGGGACGCCTCGAATCCTGATTAATCTTTCATAAAGCATTTTAATCAAGCGTATCCGCGATTCAACTAAAATTTTTCGCTAATCTAAGCAGTTAAGTTTTCCAGCATTTTCACGCATTACGTCTGATTTGAGATTCAGTAATCTACTAATAGATAAATATTGTTTTATAGATGCCTAAGAATTTATATTCACTCTGATTTATTCCTGCCATTTTCATACTTGTTGTAATTGTCATGTCTTATCTATCTCTTGGATATTGTATTGGTGCTTCAATTACATTTTGCATTTGTGTGACAGCGTTTCTATGCGACAATTCTACGCCTAAGACCCAACTAGAATCTTGGATCGTCGTGGGTATCGCTACAATTTTTTGGCCCATTGTCATGCCAATATCACTATTAAATTTGCTGAGTAAACTAATCAAATCTTGGACTGAGGGTCCTCACTGTCGGATTAAAAACGTTAGGATTCATTGAATCTGATCAATAATTGAGGCCATGTGTCTGCGTCTGCTGAGCGTCAAAATTTTGTCAGTCAACCAGCGCACAGCGTCTCTGTCAAGAGAACTTTAGGCGCTAAGACAACAAAGACCAGAACGGTTAAGACATCCTCTTAGCAGCTCTGCAGTCGGCGGAGGCTGACCTTTTACGTATGGGCACGGCTATTCTGTGGGACGCTTCGCGAACAGCCACCAGCGTTCAGAGTTTTGTCAGTCAACCAGCCGTCATACTCTGGATCAGTCAGCAGTTATACGCCTCAAACAGCTTCTTAGTTAAGTCAGCTAGATTTCTCTGATCGATCGTTATTGAGAATTTCTCTCAAGCCCTATTTCTCCTGAATTCCATCCCATGTTAGAGATTTAGTAGATTTATTTGTTTTTCTTACCGATTTTTTAAGCGCTCACTTGATTGCCTAGCTCTAGTGTCTCAATACATCATATATTCAGTATTTCTATTGATCTAATTCGGATTTTCTGTATAAAATCACTTATATTTCGTATAACAAATTCAAGTAGGATTCACTGTTTCTTTATGGATTTCTACTAAATTTGGGGTAAAAATGTTCGTAGGGTTACAAAGCTTAGTAGCCTGACGCTCGGAAGTGATTGGCAAGATGTGAACGCCCCGAGATGATTTTGAAAGCCGTTTGTGCCAAATAGGAAATGCTGACCCCATTGGGTTGATAACGCTGCTGTGAGGACTGAGACTGTGAGGAGCAGAGCGATGCCTTGCTTACTGTTGAGCAGTATTGCTGCTCTTTTCGAATATAAATGCTATCCATAGTGATGGGTCTGAATCAATGACTCAAGATGTTTGAGGCGATCGGACACCTCATAGATAGGCACTTTGTCTTGCAAGTTTAGGGCTTCTTCTAGGAGTTATATATGTAATTTCAGTGAATTTTGTAGCTCATCAGGACTCCGTCTGGTCAGAGCTATGTTTTTTTGGCATTCGTCCCGAAACGCTTTTATGTAAGCAGTGCGAGCATTCGATACTTAAGGTTCCAGTACGGAACAATCTATAACCCTATTAAGACTTAGAAAGCAGGTGATGATGCAATTTGAGAATAGTAGACATGAGTTTATACGAGTCATCTACCAGGAGATGGATTTTAGTAACCCTAGTGGCTTATAAGCTGGCTGGATGTAGGACAGGGTCTCAGAACAAATTTTTGAATTGACCTCCTACGTGATTTTTGGGATTTGGACTACAGCAGAGATTTTCGTTATGGCTATTGAAGTGAGCTTTCTCAAAACTCGTTTTAATCGGATGCCTCAAGATGAAGCTACGCAATTTATGTTGCCTCAAATATTAGAACGGCAAATAAGCCGCATTTTTTTTGCTAATGCTCATACGATGGTTACGGCATCCCGGAACGCAGCCCTAAAACGTGCTTTAGAGCGAAGTAATTTATTGTTGGCTGATGGCAGTGGTGTTTTGTGGGGAAGTCGGATAATGGGCAAGCCACTTACGTATAACCTTAATGGAACAGATCTCGTTCCTGCCCTATGTAGAGATGGAGCATCTGAGGGGCTTTCGATCTATCTGCTAGGTTCTAAACCGGGCGTTGCTGAGAGCGCTGCAAATAATTTGCTGAGTGCGTATCCTGGGCTCTCAATTGTTGGTATCCACAACGGGTATTTTGATCCCAGCGAAACGGAGTCGGTGCTCGAGTCGATCCGAGCAGCCAATCCTCATCTTTTGCTGGTTGCAATGGGAGTTCCGACTCAAGAGTTATGGATTGATAAATATTCTAGCCAGCTTCCCGGAATAGCTTGTATGGGAGTGGGTGGTCTATTGGATTTTTTGTCTAATCGCGTTCCGCGTGCTCCATATTGGGTTCGCAGCCTGGGCATGGAATGGGTATGGCGGCTTGCGATTGAGCCGTCCCGGTTGTGGCGTCGCTATTTGATTGGAAATCTTGTATTTCTTAATTTATTGGTGGCTCACGCCATGACTGAAGATCAGGATTTTAGTTCGGGGTCAAGCATCTTTAAGCGTCCGTAATTATCGAGGCGATAGAGCTATGGGACGCTTCAGACGAGAGTGCGTTCTGTATAATGCTTGATCTCAGTTGCCATCCGCCGTAAGCCTTGTTGTTCATCTCGTCGGATAAACGGAAAAAATAAGCTAGATAG